>JAFVAC010000004.1 GCA_017476265.1 Clostridia bacterium | reverse complement strand
GTCCGACAGACTGTATACCTCTCGCCTGTGGCGACGTGCAGTCCACGACGTGGGGAGCGACTACCCCGAGACCCCTCTTTATGACGAGAACGCCTTAGCGCTTTTGTCGCGCGGGACGACGCCTCCCGAAGCGGTATACGTCTCGACGACGCTCTTATCCGACGTACTGTTCGCGTCCTCTCTGCCCAAAGTGCGTAGCTTGTCCACGTCCTTTCTTGGGAGCGGTCTGTACGGGCTATACGTCGCTACCGATCCCCTTTCCGCGCTCTACGCGATCTCCGATCTTCTTGACTGCTCTCTCGGCATGACCGACTTGTCCGTTCGACTGCGCGGAGCGACCGATACTCTGCATGAAGGCGAAAGTTATTATTCGGTATTGGAAAAACTGTAAAAACTGACTTTTTTATTTACAAAAATTTATAATTGTGCTACAATAATTTCACCACACAACTGAATTTTTTTCATCAAAGGTGCGATGCTAAGCATATCGCGTCTCTTTTACCTTTGGTGAAAAGTTGTGTGGTGCGACCTGAGACGCTGTGCGGGTGCGTCCTTCGGGGCGCACTTTTCATATTAAATCTTTCCCGCTAAAAAGGAGGTCGCACCATGACTAAAAAACTATTCACCACTCTGCTTGTCTCGTTAATGAGTCTCTTACTGGTCTTTGCATGCGTCGCTTGCGGAGACAAATCAACCAATTCCGATAACGGTACTTCCGCAGATAATCTTCTTGACTTTTCGGAATATGTCCATTATGAGGCAAGTGACGAAGGCGATTCTTATATCGCTTATATTGAAGACGAAAACCCGTATTTTTTTCAAAAATTACTCAAAGTTGCTAAAAATATAGATATACAAGTCTCTGACGACACAGATAGTCTTCCGGAAGAAACTCAACAGGTATTAGCAACAGCTTTCAAGGACATCATTGATCTTGTTAACAAAGATTTGAACGAAGCACCGGTTGACTTCTCCGAATATTCAAAAGTATTATCCGTATATCCAAAACTATCTGTCACCATACACGAAGAATATAATGGAAAACCCGTCACAGCATTGGGGGATAGTGACGTATCAATATTTTTTATGCCTTTGATTCGTGAATTACATCTCCCCAAAACATTAAAACGTTGCGCTTTCTCATTTTTGTCCTGTTGGTCATATTCTCTTGAAAAAATAGTGATTGATCCTGATAATTCCCTTTACTCTGTCATTAACGAAAAATTTATTATACAAAGAGATCGCTCTACTCTTGTTTGTGTGCCACAAACGACCGAATCTTTACCATCCGGAATACGATACCTCGCTCGCTCCGCTGGTTTCGCGCTCGGCTACCATCACTCTGAAGTTACAATTCCTGAAGATTATGAAATTATTACCGACATAAGAGGAGATATGCTACAAACTATTTCCTTGCCCCATTCTTTAAATCATATAGTTGGTGCATTCCACTGCGAAAATTTGACAACGATTAATTATAACGGAACAATCGTCGAATGGAATGCTATTTTACGCGATGACAATTGGGATAGCAACATCAGCGAGGATTATTGCATACACTGTACGGACGGTGATATCAGCCGTAAAGTGGAATAAAAAAAGTCCTAAGGAAGGAAAAAGAGACTTCTGTAAAACTGCGCCTCCGCAAATTTGCGGAGGCTCTTTATATGACTGTTTAATTCTCCCTGTTCAATTATAAGACTATGGTTTTTTTCGACTCGATCGCTACACTCGTGGCTCAAGATGATGTAAATAGGTCGATACTCATACGAATCAAGATAACACTAAAAGAAGTCGAAGCACTCGCAACTCAAAAAAAACTTTGAGACTCGAATTTCAAACAGTAAATATTTATCAACTAATTTATTTCTGCTGTTCGGAAGCAGTGGATTCCGTCGCCTTTTCCTTCTTTAACTTCCGATATTTGACGACAAAGGTCACGAGAAGGGCGACGATCGTCACGGCGACGAAGAGCGCTAAAATGAGCAAGATGAGCGAAGAATACTTGCCGAGAATGATGTTGAGGACGGTGATGATGAGTCCGGCGACGAAGTTGCCGACGACGATAGCGGGGACGCTGTATCGATACTCGAGGTCGAGGAAAGCGGCGACGGCACTGCCCGTCCATACGCCGGTCATAGGCAGAGGGATCGCCACGAACAGAAAGACGCCGAGGATCTTATTGAACTTCTTTTTCCTCCCGATCGCCTCCTGATCGTCGGAGGATTTTACGTCCTCTTTTTCGGCGTTATTTTCGATCTTCTTTGCGCGTGCGGCAAACATCTCCTCCACGGCGGAAGCGATGTTTTTGAACAGTTTTGTCCGTTTGAGCGCGCGAAGAATGGGTTTGAGACAGAGTAAAAGCAGAGGACATACGACCAGCGCGCTGCAACAGGACAAGACGTACGCAATCCACGGGTCAAGCCCCAGATTGACGCCGACGGTGATGGCTCCGCGCACCTCTATCATAGGCACTACGGAGATAAAAGCGGTCACCCAGTAGGCGTCGTGAAAGACCGACTGTAACCAATTGACGATAGCGGTAGTGATCGTATCCATAGAAAGGTCCTTTTTCTATCAGATCGTATTTTTTTGGCGGAACAAGTCCATCGCTTCTTCGACGATAGCCCCGGCGACGTCCAGCCCGGTGACGCTCTCCGCCATACGAAAATATGCGTTGCTGTTGAGTTCTATGACTTCGGGTTTGTGACAGAAGAGGTCCACCCCGACATAATTGAGCGCGAATTTTTTTGCCGTATCTTCGGCAAGAGCGCGGAATTCCTCCGGCAAGTCCGCTTTTTCGGCATTGCCGCCCATAGCCGCATTGCTCCGGAAGTCGGAGTCGCTTTTCAGCTTCATCGCGCAAAACGTCTTGCCGCCGATGACAAGGACCCTGTAGCTCTCCCCCTCGCTCTCCTTGCGATACTCCTGATAGAGGCGGTCGAACTCGGATATCTCCCGGTCGATCGTCAAAAGTTCCTCGTAGTCGTGCGCCAGATACACCTGTTGACCCAGCGATCCGCCGTTCTGCTTGACGACCAACGGATACGTCAGGACCGCGCCCACTTCGGCAAGGTACGTCGGATCGGTACCTTTGTCAAATCGCTTGGGCGAAGGGATCGTCTTGGGGTGAGGCAGACCGTATCGCGCCAAATAGACGGCGGTGGTCGCCTTGTCGTCGGCGATCTCGATACTGCGAGCGGGATTCAGGAGGACCTTGCGCGCGTTCTCCAGATCGTATGCCAGTTTCACGTCCTTATCGAAAAAGAACACGACGTCGGCGTCCGCGAATTCTTGCGGGAGTTCGTCCGAAAAATAGGGGTGTTTATTTTCATAGACGGACATCTCCAGTCCTCTCGCCTCGCCCGCTTCGCGCAGACGAACCGTTTGGTACCGGGGAGAAAGGGTGGTATAGTACGCGTTACGAACGATGACGCCTTTCATAACGATTATACCGGCTTGACGAGACAGTTGGCGACCAGAGTGCTGTCGGCGACGTAGTTGTTGAGCGTGACGGTGCCCTTGTACGCCGAGAAGTTGTTCCCGCGCAAGAGATCGTAGTACTGCCCGGTTAGTGCCGACGGGGTGGCGACGTAGTCGTGCGAATTGGGCTCCAACTCGATCGTGACGGTATGCGCGACCGAGAAAGAGTAGCCGCCGACCAGCTCCCCTTCGGTGTTCTCGACGGCGTCCTTAAAAGAGAAACTGTAAAAACCGCTCTCGTCGGTGGTGACGCTGAAGGTAGAGACGGTCTTTTCGTTGGCGACGACGGTGACGGACAAACGCGCGTTCTTTACGCCGCTCTTGCCGTCGTTGATGTAGCCGTCCTTGTTCTTGTCCAGATAGACGTAACCGCAAACGACGGTGGTATCCGCGGCGGACACCTGAAAAGTCTCACTGCGGAAATAGGTCAGGACATAGTCGTTCATCCGATACGTCGCATTGCCGTGGACGTCGGAGTCGGTGGACTTTTGACTCTCCTTTTTCATCGTAAAGGCTCTGCCGCGCAGACCTTTGGTATAGGTCGTGGGGGTCCAGGCGCTGAGGGAGAAGTTCTTCCCACGGGTGGAGGCATTGTTGGTAGAGGCGTCGTTGTTGAGGGCGCGATTGTTGATCATCGGTCGGGTCTCGTTGGTGCCCCAGTTGAAACCACTGTAAGACAGGTAGGTCTGATAGTCGGACAGATTGCGCGGATACCCGATGGTGGCGCCGCCGCCCGCGTTGTTGCTGTCGTCACTGCCGATGACGGAATACAGATACCAGTCGAGGGCGATCCTCTTTTGCGCCTTGTACTCGGAGGAGAACGACCGAGAATAGCTCTCGGACAGCTCCAGATACGCGACGTGTTTTTTGATCTCGGCAAAACCCCTCTCGGCTTTTTCGCTCTTCGGGATATCGTAAGCATAGGTGACGGTGGTCTCACTGTCCTTTTGGACGACTTCTTTTGACTCCACCGTCTCGATCGCCATATACGGATCGAGATCGGCAAGGAAGGAAGCCGTCAGTCCCATCGCGCCCTGCGTGGCGTCTGCGCCCCACGTCGTCTTGCCACCGGAAAGGTGCAAGTCCGAAATAGACAAATACGGATCGCACAAAGTCATTCTGTCGGGCAAGTACTTTTCATCCAAAGTCCCGCTTTGGATGTAACCGAGCATATAGTCCGCGGCGGCGGCGATCATATCCGCGCCGACCCCATTCCCGACCCAACGGGTCTCACGCAAGAGAGGCTTGTCGGAGAACTCCTTTATATACAGGGCGGCGAACACTTCCGCAAGGGGATTTTTCGGGACGGCGTTGGCTTCAAAAGAACCGTCGTCCTTGACGTACTTCATCTTGGGTACGCTGAAGACTTTGGCAAGGACCGAGTCGGAATCCTCGTCGGCAAAGCGCTCCCAATGGAAGAGTACCACGTTGTAGCCGGCGACGTTTTGCCAGTACTTGGCGAGATTGAGATCCAGCCCCTGCGCCTTATATCCGATACCGGTCGCCACGACGTAGTCGGTCGATTCATTGGTCTTGAAGGTGTACTCTTCGGAGTCGAGCGTCATAGAGAACTTCTCCGTGCCCTTTCCGGTAGTCTCCCCGTGTACGACGACGAGAGTAGGGCGTTCGGGGTTGTACTCGCGCAGCCACTCGAAGCGCAACTGCTCCGCTTTCTGCACGTCGGACAGATACGCGATCTCCTCGGCGCGCAAAGGTCCGGCAGAATCGGACCCGCCGCAGGCATACAGCGCCAACGCAAGCAGGCACAGGACTCCGAGGAGCAGAACGATTTTGACGTGTTTTCTTATCATAAAAAAACCTCTTTCTTCCTGTAGTATGGATTATTTTTTATTTTGCGGTCGAACTTGTCCGCAAAACAAAATTCGGGCGGCTCAAAACGAACCGCCTTACGAATCGATCGAATATTTTACCCGTCGTGGCGAAGTCCCACGTTGACGATCTTGATCTGTACCTTGTCAACGAAAGAGAAGGACTCCGAATTGCCCTGTGCGTCTACGCCGTTGACCATATACGCCATTGTGATGTCGTCTATGGACGCGTTTTCGGCGACCTTTTTCGTGAAGGTTTTGCCGGAGGGCAAGACGGCTTTGACGGTGTACG
>JAFVAC010000035.1 GCA_017476265.1 Clostridia bacterium | reverse complement strand
TTCTTTCGCCGCGTTGTATGAGGTAAATAAAAAGCGGCTCGTCCGCTTGCTAAATAATAACCTGTGAGGTTTATCCTATGGCTAAAGAACAAAAAAAAGGCAAACTGGGGCTCTTGAAGCATTTGACTTTGGCGCCCGAAGCGCGTGAGGACGGCGGGACTTCGGCTCCCGTAGAAGGGCGCTTTCGCTATTTCTGGTCCACCTTCCGCGAAAACAACGGACAACTGATGCTCGTCAATCTCCTCTTTTTGGTGACGGCACTCCCGCTTATAGCGATCTTGATCTTGCCCAACGTGGTCAGTGTGGAGCGGATCTACTATTGGCTCAACGGCGTCAAGGACGTCCCGTACTACATGTCGGGCGTGGGATTCGGTCTGAGTTCCGCATCCGATCTTACCATTGCGCGAGCCGACCTCCTTACGGTCTATGCATGGGGATTTTTATTCGCAGGGATAGCCATTGCCATCGCGTCTATCGGCGCGGCGGGGCTTACGCACATCTGCGTCAAGTTCGTCTGGAAAGACTCTTTCATCACCAAAAAGGACAGCTACGGCAATCAGGTTCCCCGCGTTGTACCCGAGTTTTTCCGCGGGATCAAAAAGTTCTGGTGGCAGTTTATGATCGTCGGAGCCATCCTCGGCGTTTTGGTCGGAGGCATCGGAAACGCGTACGTTTACTTCCTCAGACAGTTCCGTCTCGGCGTCGCCGGCGCAGGGGAGTGGATCATGATAATAGCTCTTTCCCTCGTCGCTTTGTTCGGTATAGCGTTCGTTATGATTATGATCCCTTCGATCGTTTTGTACGATATTCCGTTTGTGCAAAAATTAAAGAACAGCGCTATTTTTACAATAGCTATGGCATTGCAGAATTTCTTCGCTTTGATCGTTATTGCGATCCCCGTTGTTCTGCTCGCCGTGACCAACGGGTTCATCAATATCCTGATACTGGCGGTTCTCCTCGTCTTCGGCGGTCCCTTCTTCGGCGTAATGTTCGCAAATTACGGGCAATATTTTGCCGAACGTATCGTCACGCCTTTATATGTGGCGCGTAGCGGCAAATATAAAAGCAAGCAAAAGAAGAAGAAATAACGTCGTTCGATTTTTTGAAAAACCCCGCAAAAGTCAGCGGGGTTTTTTCGTGCGAAATTTCTGTTTTTCATAAAAAATATCGTTTTATTTTTTGACGTTTTCGATCGTCTGCGGACCGTTCCCGATCGAAAAATTCGATATTGACATCTTCCGCGCGTATATTATATAATATAACTATAAATGTAAGCCTCTGGAGGTGGCGTTATGTTTAACAGATTAATTTCGTCCCATCGTCGTCCCGTTCAAGTGGTCGCTTCGATCGTCGTCGCGCTCATTCTGATCGCGTCGTTATTCGTCTTGGGCGTCACGGCAAGCGACGAGTCGGCTTCCGCAGCCGTCACTCTTACGCTGAAGTGGGCACAGAGTTCGATCATCGATATCCGCGTGGCTTCCGCGACGGATATGATCGCAACGTATCAGGACGCCGAGTGTAACGTCTATCCTGTCGATATGGCGGAAAGGAGCGACTGGGTCACTACTTTTCTGAACAACGAAAAAGGGACCACGGCATTGCTGTCCGCCGCGCTTGACTTCTATTGTGAGTATGTGGATCCCGACAGCAATGAGACGAACACGCGCTCGATCGCCGTCACCAAGACGGTCATATCCAACGCGCCCTCGACGCTCGTCACCAGCGCGGACGGTCACGCCTACATACCGATCTACTCCAAAAACGACAGCACAACGCATACCAAGCCGTACGCCATACTGGAGTCCTGTACCGTCTCGGGCAAGGACTATACCGGCAACACTTACAACAACGTCGATATCTATTCGATCACGAAAGCCGGTTTGTATACCGTAGCAAAGCAGAGCCGATCCTCCATAAAACTCCGCTTCGTGTTCGACTATAACGCCACTACCGATAATTCGGGCGGGACCTCCTACCGTCTGAATTCCGGTTCCGTCACTCAGTCGCAAGCGGCGCTTGAAGCTCCCGATATCCAGGGAGAACTCAACGCTCTTTGCCAAGCGAAATTGCGTCTTACCGCCACTATGGCGAACTATATCAACGACAATCTCGGCATACCCGCCGAAAAGCGCACGTACGACGGCGAGACCGATTTCCGCAGTCTAGTCGTACTGCATAGCACGTCGAGCGACAACGGCGGTTCTTTCGTCTTCTCGACAAAGACCACCTCTTACAATGTGTCTTCCTCCGATATCCGGCGTTTTTCTCCCATCACTTCGGCGGACGGGTTCGGGACGATCAGCGCGCAGAATACGAATATCGAGAGCGGAGCCAATACCTCTGCCACCAATCTCGTCGGGCTCACTTCCTATCTCAAACTCGTTTGGTACCGGGGGATCGTGACCGAGGAGGGGAAGGCTCCGACTTCCTATGACAAGCTATCGGATACGGACGAGATCCGATCCGCCGCGACCTACAAATTGAAGATCGAGTCTTCTACGAATCTTGACTTCGAAGTCAACGCCATCGTCGTCTACTATGACGGAAAGGAGTACGAGCAGTCGCTTGTCATCTCCAAAAGAGTCCTCTACGTTGACGTCAACAACGGCGCAGCGATCAAAGTGGAGAAAGAAAAAGAGTACGACCAAGGGACCGACGCCTTTATGTTGTTCACCAATCAGTCCTTTGGCGAGGATTACTGGACCGAGTATATGGGCGGTCTTCCTTCCTCTTACACCGCGCTCAGCAGTTATATCACCGGCGACGGGCTGTTCGTCTTTGACGACTCCTTTTTCGATGATGCCGTCATCGGCAAATCAAAGACCGTCTATATGCGTATCAAGTTCCTGAGCGTTCTGTCCGAAGCGGATCCCGAAGCGGCGGAGGCACTGGAAGGTTACGATATTCGACCGATCAAAGGACCCGACGACTGGGAGTCTATGTCGGGGAAGGACTTCCTTGCCGCGTCCGCTCCTTGCGCCGAGCGTGAAATGACCACGACGGACACCAACGAAAAATACATCGTATACGAAGTGGGCAGCGACTTTCGGATCACCTCGAACAGCGTCAAGATCACCCTTATGCCCGCTTTGACCAACGAGTCAACGGGCGAGACGGAACCGCCGTTTAATGAGATCACTTACGGCGACGTCAAAAACGCGTCGGACTTCAATCTTGCGCCTTACTGCGTTGCGTCCAACACCGTCAAGGTCAGCGGCGTCATTCGCCCCGAGCATCAACAGAAGTGGAAGATCGTCTTCAAGACCGACGCCATCGGCACCTACACTTCCGACGCTTCTTCCGACACGCTGTTCGTCGTCGTCAGGTTGGGGGAGAAACTCGCTTCCGACGATACGAGTACGACAGTCAATTTTGTGGACGCCTACGGAGAAAGGTACACGTTGCACAACGGCAATATCTACGCCGGCGATAACTTTGAATACTACTTCTACTATGAAGTCTACGCCGCGTATGCCAGCGACCCGACTAATCCCGTTCGCCTGACCGTCCCGCTGAGCGGAGAAAAACTCGGGATCGTGGAAGTCCCGCAGAGCAGGAACTCGAACAACATCGTCCTGGAACTGGACGTAGGCGATCTTTTGCCCCTCTCCGTCAACAAGAAAGAGGTCACTTTCGACGTGGATGTCGAGACCGAAAAGGACTATGACGGCACCAACGCCATCTATGGATTCAACTGCACGGCAAGCGGCGTTTTGACCGACGACCTCAACTACGTCAAGGTCAGCAAGTCCGCCCGCTTCGGTCATGCCGGAGCCGGCTATGATATCCCCATCGTGTACGACCTTGGGCTGGTCCCCAAGGACGCCTCGGTCGCAGAGGACCTTTTCAATCTGATCTCCGACAGCTATATCATCAATACCAGCGAGTTGAAGTATGATGAGGAGCGCCACCCGCTCGGCATTTACAGCGGTACGATCAAACGTCTCGACTTGACCGTGGAATTCGCCGAGACCGAATACTCCCGTATGTATGATACGTTGACCTACGTCATCGTCCTCGCCAAAGAAGGCGAGACGAGAGACGACGACCTCTATTACTACTACCTCCGCAACGAGGAGGGCGGTAGCGACTTGAGCGGATTTGCCACCGAGTCGGAGATCCGTCAGATGCAGGGATTTGAAGAGGGGTCTCTATTGATCAAATTGAAGATATCCGGATTCCTGCCGGGCGAAGGCTTTGCCTACGAGGGGAGCAACGTGGAGGACTTTTTGTACAGCAAGTTGACCGACGATCCGTCCGGGTACTCCGTTGATCCGATGAATACGTTCGAGATCCTCTCCTGGATAGACACTTCTCGCGTCGGCAACGTTGATATCAACAAGTTGACGACCAGTTCCCGTTCGGTGTCCGACAAGTATCGTCTGGAGCTTTTCGAGGATCTGTTAAAAGAAAAGGACGATTACGACCGCTATCGCTACACCGGCAACTATCGCTTGGTCCCTAAGACAAACAGCTATGGCTGGTTGTATATCGAAAAGCTGGACGTCTCGCCCGAGGACATCATCATCACCGAGCAGACCAGCACCAACTATCTGGAATACAACGGCGGCAGCAACGGTCGCGCCATGTTCGAGAATGACAAGATCAATTATTCCAACCACAAAGAGTCGGAGGAGATCGACGCCATCGTCGGCTCCACCCCGGAGACGATGTTGAGTATCGTGTCCTTCTCGTCTACCGACGTGATCGAACACGAGATCGAACAATCTCTCATCAACAACTTCGTCGTAGCCGGCGTGTATATGGTCACCGTCACCATTCCCGCTACCAGCAACTATAATCAGTTTGTGACCGAGCCGTTCGAGGTCGTCATCAATCGTAAAGTCGTAGACGTCTTCGTCACTTACCCATGGAGAGTTTACGGAGACGATGAGTTGGTCTATGAGCAGTACCGCTATATCACGGATATCGCGGAGCATACCGTCAGGGCGAATATAGAACACGAGATCGTCGGAGAAGACGAAGTGGGCGATATCGTCTATGCCTACAATGGCGACCTTGACAGCGGAAACATCGTCTTATATCAGGGCTTCATTGGCGGCGAGACCATCGGAGACGGCGAGGACGAACAGCAAGCGTCCGTCAGCATTTCGATCCCGGGAGGCGTTGACGCCGCGGGTACGCACATCAATGCCGTCACCATTTCCGGCGCGATCAAAAATAACTACAGCTTCCGCTACAACAGCGCCAACCTTTACGTCAAACGCCGCCCGCTCAATATCACCGCGGCTGGCGATCAGAGTAAGAACTATACCGGCAATCAGGTCAACCCGGACTACACGATCACGGGCGGTCCCGGCGTCCTTGCTATGTACATCATCCGCTACAACGGGGTCGATATTCTGAACGATGAAGGCAAAGAAGACGAGACCAAGACCGACGTCATCGAGTCCGGCGATTACGTCGTCAAAGTGTACGCAAAGCCCGATGCTTCGCAGGGCGCTTCTTCGGAAAACTACGACGCGAGCGTCGAGAGATTGGTCGTCAATCTGAGCGTGTTGCGTACCGAAGTGCGACTCTTGGAGAGCGCACGGGTCGCGGTCTCCGAATATGACGGCGATCCGTATCGCCCGCAGACTTTCGACAACTATTTCCAAGGGGTCTCCGCTCTCGGCGAGGACATCGCCGCCAAGTACGAATGGGGTACCGTCGTCATCAAGTCCTTCCGCAAAGAAGGCGAAGCGACGCCCGTCACCGACGTGGATACTCTGATCAACAGCGGCGTGTACACTTTGAATATGTCCGCTACGATAACCAACGTTGAAAACGTGTACTTCCTCGTGGACGAAACGGAAAAGACTGCCTTTGACTTCACCGTGCAACTGACCATCGAGAAGTCAAAAGCGATCGGATTCGACGTATCTTATTCCGCCAATCAGGGCATCAGACAAGGTGCCGACAGGACGGAGTACGTTGACGTAGACGGCGTCATGGAAGAAGTTTTTCGTATCGTGTACCAAAAGTATTACGACGGGAAGGAGACGGCATTTTCTTACTCGCTGACCGCGGTCGGGCAAGACTTTTCCAATGGACAACTGAACGTCGTCACGGCTGTCGACGGGACTCTGTTCGCCATCAATCAGCACGCCTTTTATGTGGACGACCCGGTCTACAACGATACCGCCGCAAGAAACGTGGCTATGACGATAAGCGGCGTCACTTACGACATCACCGGGCGGAATCGTATGCTCAACGAGGGCGAATACCACGTCGTCTTCTACATCAACTCCGAAGAGAGCGAGGACTACAACGAGAATTTCATCACGCTCAAGTACGAATACATCTTTGTGGTGGAAGCCGCGCCCTTGTACGTCTATATCGGGTTTGAAGAAGATTACGGACCCTACAAGATCTATCGTACCCCCAATGCCGAAGTCGAAGAGCACAGTTATATGATCTACGACGGGTGGATAGAGGGCGAAGATCAGGACCCCGACATTTTAGCCACCCTCGTGGCTCCCGTCATAGACTGGTCGGAAGTTGACGAG
>JAFVAC010000003.1 GCA_017476265.1 Clostridia bacterium | reverse complement strand
GACGAGATACTCCGCGAAAAGTCCGGCGTCTTCGCCGGGAGTTCGGCGTTGTCGGAAGTGATCTTTGCGCAAGAGTCGGGTCTGAAAGCCATTTTCGGAATGGCTTTTGCCGGGACTTCGGTGCGGACCCTTACGTTGCCCGCGTCGGTGGAATATATCGGGGCTTATGCCTTTGCCGACGTAGAGACGGAGTCCGTGACCTTTGAAGAGGGGGAGGGCTTGGAGATAGACGACTATGCTTTCGCTCTCTCCGACGGAAAGGAGGACTCCTTTGAGCACTTCGCTCTCGCGTTTTCTTCCGGCGTTCGCTCGGTCGGCAGATTTGCCTTCGCCAATCGGAAAGGGATCTCTTCCGTTTCGTTGAACGACGAACTTGAGTTCCTTCTCGACGGCGCTTTTTACGGATGTTCGATCACCAATCTTATCCTCCCCGAAGGGACCGCCTTCGAGACGGAGGAAGAGGGAGTGACGGTCGGCGTCTTCGCCAATAACCCCGTCGTCGAACTGACTTTGTATCACGACTGTACGATGACGCAGTTGTTTGGCGGGATCCCCTCGATGTTGAATATCCTCAACGTCTTCAAAGGGAAGATCGCCGAGGAACAATTCCGCGGAGTGACTTCCGTCAAAAATCTGACTTTGCGCGACGTGGACGAGATCGGGGACTACGCTTTCTTTGGTTGTACCGGACTGAACGGCGTGACCGTGCCCGCCTCGGTGACCGCGATCGGAGACTACGCCTTCAGCGCTTGCTCCGACCTCCTTGCCGTCGTCTTTGAAAACGGCTCTGACTTGCAGGAGATCGGGGAGTACGTCTTTGCCGAAGACGAAAAGTTGTTGGAAGTAGACTTGCCCTCTTCCGTAATAAGCACGGAATTTGTCGGCGTCTTCTATCACTGCTCTGCGCTCACCATAGCCAATATACCCGCGTCCGTCCGTCTGGTAGGGGACAATGCCTTTGCCGGTTGCTCGCGCCTTGTCTCCATAGCCATACCCGAACAGGTGGACGAGATCGGCGCGCACGCCTTCGACGGCTGCGGCGTGCTTGAATTTGAAAACGTCAAGTTCGACCGACTGGTAAGTTTGGGCGAATACGCTTTTGCCGGGTGCAAACTTTTACACGCCGTCAAGGCGGAAAACATCGCTTTGATCGGCGCGCGCGCATTTTACGGATGCGAAGACCTCAGGGAGATCACCATCATCGGACAAAAGGTCGCCGACCTCATCGACTCCCCGGACAAGATCGTCTCGGTCAACGTCTCTTCCGCCGCCGTCACGGTCGCCGAAGAGGTCTTCGACGGATGCACCCGCCTCACCGCGGTATCCGTCTTCACTGCGCCCGAAGGGATCGAGAGGATCGTGAGCGCATTGAAAGACGCCGAGCGATATGCCGCCAAGATCTTTGTCACACAGGAGTCCTACCGCGCTTTGGGAGAGGACCTTCTGACCGCAATGGAAGGGTTCTTGTTCTCCGCGCCGACCGATCTGAACGCGACGTATTCTTTCGATCGCTCTATGCTGACAGCCAAGATCGTCTCGGTCGATGTTTTTGACGGAGCGGTCCTGTACCTGCCTTCCTACGTCTACGACGACGAGGGCGTCGAGTATGAAGTCACCGCGATCGGCGAGAGAGTTTTCCGCGACAATACGTCTATCGAGGAAGTCATCGTGCCTTTCACCGTCGTAAAAATCGAAGCGTATGCGTTTGAAGCGTGCGTCAATATGCGTACTTTGCGCTTCGAGATCGGCAGTAGGCTGACGTATATCGGCAAGCAAGCGTTCTCCCGTGCGGAATCGTTGACGTATGTGGATCTGCCGGACGCGCTGGAAGAGATAGGCGAGAGAGCTTTCGAGTACTCCGGGCTCATTACCATCGACAATACCGTCTATAGCCACCTGAAAAAAATCGGAGAACGTGCTTTCGATCATACCGAACGTCTCGACGAACTGGTCTTGTACGGCGCGGTGGAGGAGATAGGAGACTACGCCTTCAGCTATTCCGGCGTCTCCGGGATCACCTTCGGCAGCCGCATGGAAGATGTCACGCTTGGCGCATACTGCTTCGCCGACTGCTATAATCTGAGCGACGAGACCATCGCTTACGTCACCGAAAATTACACCACGGACGATACGACTTTCCATCGCCACGCGTAAGTATAAATAAGGAGAAAGTATGAAAGTATTCAAAACCAACGGCAACCTATCCCTCTTCGTGGACAATGTGGACAAGGAAGAGACGCGGGAAAAAGTGCAGATAAAAGTCACGCACGTTATGCCTACCGAGACCGACGTCAATATCTGTTCCGGCACGGTCAAAATGAACTATCCCTTCGTGTTCGGTCATATGGCGATCGGCGTCGTCAGCGACAATCGCTATTACACCAAAGAGGGAGAACTTTTGCCCGAACTGAAAATCTCCGACGACGAAGTCGCAAGACGCGGACTGACCGTCCTCCAACGCGGGACCAAAGTGGTCCTCAACCCGTACGTCGTCGATTCCGCCGAGGTCTCCGACAGCCGGGGCAGAGTCAAAATGAAGGGGGAGGATACCGACGGCTTTATGCAGGACTTCGTCTTTATGGACACCGACAAATTCGTGCCCTTTCCTGCCGGAGTCGAAGATAAAGAGGCGATATTCGCCGACAAGATCGCCATCGCTCTCGCCGCCCTCAACAGCTTTCCGCAAGAGAAAGGGGAGTACGTCGCGATCGTCGGCGCAGGCGCCATCGGCAACATCATCGCCCAGCTCGCGCTCTACTTCCAGATGATCCCCATCGTCATCGACGACAACGCTTCCCGCCTTGCCAAGGCCGCGGAAAAAGGCATCTATTACACCGTCAACGCTACCAAAGAGGTCCCCGTGGAAAAGGTCAAAGAGATCACGGGCGGAAGAATGTGCGAACATACGATTCTGGAGGCGACTGCGACCGGGACCGGCAGCAATATCTTCTCGCTGACCAAGGTCGGCGGCGATTGCACCGTCGTGTGCGAACATAACGCCATCAAAAGGTTCGACGCGGACGTCAGCCTCATATCCCGTCGCAATCTGACCGTGAAAGGGGTCTCGGGAGGGGCTTTCGAGTACAACTCCGCCATCAACCTTCTGGCGCAAGGCGTGCTGGATCTGGACGGCTTTATCGAAAAGACCGTCGAAGTAGAGGAGGCGGACCGCCTTCTGTACGACCTCAAGCAGAACTCCAAGGCGTACTATGCGTCCGTCATCAAACTGTAGTTTCGTCGGATAGTAGATCGCATAACGTATCGATATCACCCGCTCCGAGGACGAGTATAAGATCCCCCGGAGCGGTATTTTTTTGCAAATAGACCGCTGCGTCGATCAGATTGTCGAAGTATCGCTTGTCCGGGTGCGATATCCCTTCGCAAAGGGCGCGACAGGAGAGTCCTTGCTCCGGAGTCTCCCGAGCCGCGTATTCTTTGATAAGCAGCAGTGCGTCGGACTTATCGAAACATCGCAAAAATTCCTCATACAATAGCTTCGTCCGACTGTATGTGTGCGGTTGAAACACGACGAAAAGTCTGCCGGAGCCCCCGTTGAAGCGCCGAGCCGTCTCGATCGTTGCTTCTATTTCTTTAGGGTGATGCGCGTAGTCGCAAATGACGGTTGCTCCGTGGCAAGAGTACTTTTTTTCAAAGCGCCTTTTCACCCCGCGGTAGTTTTCTATCCCTTCCGCAATCTTTTCCAAAGGGATCCTGTTAACGTAGCCGACGGCAAAACTTCCCAGTGCGTTCAGGACGTTGTGTCTTCCGGGCACGGAAAGATTTATTGTGCATAACGGGGACCCAAATTCACATACTGAGAAACCATAACAGCCATTTTCGAGTTGTTTTAGGTCTTTTGCGAAAAAGCGGTTCCGCTCGTCGAAGCCATACGTTATCGCGTCGGAATGCGCTTGTCGGAGACGGTAGTAAGGCGTGTCGCCGCAGACGATTTTCATACGGCACCTTTCGAGGTATTCGTCAAAGGCGTCGTAGACTTCCGACAGATTCGCATAGGTGTCAGGATGGTCGTATTCTACGTTCAGGACCACGCCGAGATCGGGGCGTAGAGTCAGCATGCCCCGCCGATACTCGCACGCCTCGGTCAAAAAGTACTTGTCGCCGTTACGGAAAAAGTTCCCCATGCCGATCGCGTCCCCGCCGATATGGGCGCACAGAGGGAGCCCTGCGTGCCGGAAGAGACCGGCGCACATCGAGGCGACCGTCGTCTTGCCGTGCGTCCCCGCGACGGCTATCACGCATTCAAAGTTGTCGGCGACTTCGGATAGGAAGATCTTCCTTTCCAGGACGGGGACGCCGAGACATCGACTGTACTCGAGTTCCGGGTTGCCGCGTGAGACCGCACCGGTGTATACGACGAGATCGGGCAGACCGATCCGTTCGGGCTGTTCGCCCACCCATACTTTACAGCCGAGATCGGTCAGTTCGGTCAGTCTTTCCGACCAGACCCGGTCACTCCCGGTCACAACCCATCCGTAGGAGAGGAGAAGTTTTGCCATTGCCTGCATACTGACCCCGCCCACACCGATCATATGCGCGCGCTTTTTGATTTTCAGATCCATATCGGACCTATCGTATGCGCGTTTTTTTCCTTTTGTTCCGAATTTTCCCAATAAGAGCAAAAAATGAATACCGAATCTCGAATTATTGCAAAAAAATATGTCTATGAAGCCGAAATACGTTTGACAAGTGCATAATTATTTATTATAATATCCATACATTTAGTATGGCTGATAGCAAACTATCGGTCGAAAGGCGAGGTGAAATATGAAAGAGAAGATCCATCCCAATTATAAGATCGTGGACGTAACTTGCGCTTGCGGCGCGACCTTTAAGGTCGGGACCACCTAAAACGTGGACAGTCTGAAGGTGGAAATTTGTTCCGCTTGTCATCCTTTTTACACCGGCAAGCAGAAGACGGTGCAGTCCGGTGGTCGCGTAGAACGCTTCAACAAGAAGTTCGGCAACGCTTCTTTGAACTAAGCGGGCACAAACGATCGTCGCGACGTTTTCGTCGCGGCGGTTCTTCCTACGCAATTAATATCCCGTCGGGATATTTTTTGTTTTAATACGCATTTTTCGACGAATCGACGAGGATCCCTCCGGTCGATTTGAGGAGGTACCGAAATGAAAAAGAACTGTACCAACATCGGCGGTCAAGCCGTCCTTGAGGGCGTCATGATGAGAGGAGAGTCGTCCATGGCGACGGCTTGCCGCGCCCCGAGCGGGGAGATCGAGGTGGATTCCTATCGTTTCAAGTCCGCCAAAGAAAAGTCGTGGGTCCACCGCGCACCGATCATCCGCGGCGTCATCAGCTTCTTTTCTTCGCTCGTTATGGGGATCAAACTCACCAATCGGAGCGCCGAAGTGTACGCCGGAGAGGAGGAGGAACCGAGCCGGTTCGAAAAGTGGCTCGCCAAGACCTTTAACGTCGACATCATGAAGGTGATCACCGCCATAGGCGTCGTACTGGGGATCTTGCTCAGTATCGGGCTGTTCGTCTTTGTGCCGCAGCTCGCCGCGACGGGCATTTTTTCCTTGGCAAAAATAGACGCCTCCAACTTCGGCTGGGGCGTGCTCTATAACTTCATCGCCGGGTTCATTCGTATGGCGATCTTCATCATCTATCTCGTGTTGATCAGCCTGATGAAGGATATTAAGCGTTTGTTCGGCTATCACGGCGCGGAACATAAGACCATCTCCGCGTATGAGAACGGTCTGGAGCTTACGGTCGAAAACGTACAAAAGATGACTACGCGTCACGACAGATGCGGTACGACGTTTATGTTTATCGTGATGGCGTTCTCCATTCTGTTTTTCTCCATTTTCCCGGTAGAACTGCTCGCCAACGCCGGCACCGTCGTCAATTTTATCTTGCGCGTCCTGTCCCGTATCGTCATGATACCGCTGGTCGCCGGGATCTCGTACGAACTGTTAAAACTGTTCGCCCGGTATGACAATTGGTTCACCAGGATCTGCAAGCAGCCCGGACTGTGGTTGCAGAAGTTGACCACCCGTCAGCCCGACGACGAGATGGTGGAAGTCGCCATCGTCGCCTTCCGGGAAGTCCTCGCGCTGGAAGCGGACAAGGAGTATCCTCTGAAGTCCTTCGACGTCGATATGCCCGTGAAAGAAGCAGTGGAAAAACTGACCGAAAAGTTGGGCGAAAAGGCGGAGGCGGAATTGATCGTTATGCACGTCACCGGGGCGAAGACCCGTACCGAACTGTACGAAATGCCCGACCTTGACGTGGAAAAACAAAAGTCCTGCAAAAAATTCGCCGACAGACGAGTCGGCGGCGCACCGCTGCAATACGTCCTCGGAGAGACTTGTTTTTATGGACTGGACATCAAGACCGACGCACGCGCGCTCATTCCTCGTTTTGACACCGAGGTCGTCGTTGAGGCGGCAATAAAAGAGGCGAAGAGGTATACCAAACCTTCTGTTTTGGACCTCTGTACCGGGAGCGGAGCCATTGCTCTCGCCATCAAACAGAACGTGGACTCCACCGTCGTCGGGACCGATATTTCACGCGACGCGTTGGAGCTGGCGGAGACCAATTCTTTGGCGCTCGGTCTGGACGTCGAGTGGAAGTGCGGCAGTCTGTTCCGCGCGGTAAAAAACAGGCGCTTCGATCTGATCGTCGCCAATCCGCCCTATATCCAGAGCGGTGCCATAGCCGACCTTGACAAAGAGGTGAGAGAATACGAGCCGCGACTCGCTTTGGACGGAGGAGCCGACGGACTGGACTTTTATCGTGATATCGTCGCGGCGGCTCCCGCATATCTTAACAAAGGCGGCTGTCTCGTCCTCGAAGTGGGTCAGGGGCAGGCGGAACTCGTGATCGACCTTTTGCAAGACAAATTCGACGTGCTTACCGCTTGCGATATGAACGATCCGCCGATAGAACGCGCCGTCATCGCCGTCTTGAAGGACGAGTACTACGTCCCCCCGACGGAGAAGAAATGACCCGAACCGTCGTCAGACCGATCGACCCGTAACCGTCGTCAGACCGATTGACCCGATCTTTCGCTTTGACCGATCGACGAAATCCGTCATCCCGACCGACCGCCCACCGATCCGTCATCCCGACCGGCCGAAGGGAGCGGAGGGACCCCGGACGGATGAAAAAGAATACCGACCCCTTCGCGCCTAATTCCGCGAAAAAAGGAGTAAGAAATGTTTGAACGCTTAGACGCAATGAAAGTCCGCTTTGCCGAACTGGAAGAACTCATCGGAAAGCCGGAAGTCGTCGCAAGACAAGAGGAGTGGCAAAAGTTGGTGAAAGAACACGCCACTCTTGCTCCCATCGTCGCCGCCTACGACGAATATCTCGCCGTCAAAAACGATATGGCGGAGTGCGAAGTGATGATGGGCGACGAGGATAAAGAGATGGCGGAACTTGCCGAAAAAGAGTTTTATCGACTCAAAGACAAGTTGGAGGAAAAGCTCTCTGCGATCAAGATCCTTTTGCTTCCCAAAGACCCGATGGACGATAAAAACGTCATCATCGAGATCCGCGCCGGAGCCGGCGGGGACGAGGCGGCGCTTTTTGGAATGGAGATATTCAATATGTATCACCGCTATGCCGAAAGGAATCACTGGAAGATAGAAGATATGGACGTCAACGAGACCGAACTCGGCGGCTTGAAAGACGCCACCTTTATGATCAAAGGTCAGGGCGCATACAGCAAGATGAAGTACGAGAGCGGCGTGCACAGAGTGCAGAGAGTGCCGGAGACGGAGTCGCAGGGCAGGGTCCACACCTCCACCATCACCGTCGCCGTCTTGCCGGAAGCGGAAGAAGTGGACTTCGAGATCAATGAAAAAGATCTCAAGATAGACACCTACCGCTCGGGAGGCGCGGGCGGTCAGCACATCAACAAGACCGACTCCGCTGTCCGTATGACCCATCTCCCGACGGGCATCGTGGTCGCTTGCCAGGACGAGCGAAGCCAGATAAAGAACAGAGAGAAGGCGATGAAGGTCCTGAAAAGTCGTCTCTACGACTACTATCAAAGCCAAAAAGACGCAGAGTACGCCGCCAATCGCCGTACACAGGTCGGTACCGGCGACCGCAGCGAGCGCATTCGTACTTACAATTATCCTCAGGGGAGAGTGACCGATCATCGCATCGGGTACACCGTATATACTCTGCCGCAATTCTTGGACGGGGACATGAACGGGCTGATCGAAGCGTTGTTCCTTGCCGACCAGAATGCAAAACTCAGCAAAATGGAGGAATAGCTCTATGAATCCGAACACCAACGAAGTATATCTGAGCCAAAGGAGCCATATCTTAGAGGAACACAGTTACAACTACGAACTGCAGGACGTCAAAGAGCCGCAACTTTTCCGCAACTTTTTCGACTATACGTCCATACCCAAAGTCGCCTTCAACTTCCGGAACGTCCCGATGAACTGTCCGGAAGAAATATGGATCACCGACACGACTTTCCGCGACGGACAGCAGTCGAGATCGCCCTATACGGAGAATCAGATCGTCGATTTATTCAAGATGCTCCACGCCCTCGGAGGAGAAAAGGGTCTTATACGTCAGAGCGAGTTCTTCCTCTACAGCGACAAGGACCGGAAAGCGGTCGAAATGTGTCAGAACCTCGGATATAAGTTCCCCGAGGTCACCAGTTGGATCAGAGCCAACGAAAAAGACTTCGCTCTGGTCAAGAGCATGGGGATCAAGGAGACGGGTATTTTGGTCTCATGCTCCGACTATCATATTTTCAAAAAGATGAACCTGACCCGCCGACAGGCACTCGACAAGTACCTCGGTATCATCAAAACGGCGTTGTCCGAAGGGATCCGTCCCCGCTGTCACTTCGAGGATATCACCCGCGCCGACTACTACGGCTTTGTGATACCTTTTGCGATGGAGTTGAAAAAACTGATGGACGAGAGCGGCATTCCCATCAAGATCCGTTGCTGCGATACGTTGGGCTACGGGATCACCTATCCCGGCAGCTCGCTGCCCCGTTCGGTACAGGGGATCGTGTACGGCTTAAAGCACTATGCCGAGATCCCGAGTTCGCTCATCGAGTGGCACGGGCACAACGACTTTTACAAAGCCGTCGTCAATGCGTCCACCGCTTGGCTCTACGGCGCAAGCAGCGTCAACTGCTCTTTGCTCGGGATCGGCGAGAGGACCGGCAACTGCCCCCTGGAGGCGATGGTCATCGAGTACGCTTCCATTAAAGGCACGACCGATGGGATGGATCTGACGGTCATCACCGACATTGCGCGGTATTTTGAAAAAGAACTCGGCTACAGGATCCCGCCGCAGACGCCCTTTGTCGGTCGGGACTTCAACACCACCCGAGCCGGTATCCACGCCGACGGACTGTTGAAGGACGAGGAGATCTACAATATCTTCGATACCGAAACGCTTCTCAAAAGGAAAGTTTGTGTCGCGGTGGACAGTCACAGCGGACTCGCCGGCATCGCGTATTGGATCAACGGGTATTTCTCGTTGGATGGGGAGGACCGCATCGACAAAAAGGACGCCATCGTCGCCGGGATCAAGGAGAAAGTCGATCAGGAGTACGCGCAGGGTCGGACGACCGCAATGTCGGACTACGAACTCAAGGAGATCATGAAGAGCATCGATATCGACTACTACAGGAAGTTGAAGTACCGCACGCAACAGTAAAGACGGTCCCGCCCACCCGCCCTTGGGTGAGTTGCCCGTAAAAAATACTTTGCCGAATACCGATTTTTCCTATTGTGATATCGGGAAAGATATGGTAGAATAGAAGTATAAAAAATAAATTTTTCAATAAGGAGAAATTTTACTATGATAAAGATCATCTACGGTGAAAAAGGCAGTGGCAAAACCAAAAAGATCCTCGACGGCGCGACGCAAGCGCTCGCGGCAAGCAAGGGTGACGTGGTATTCGTCGCGGCGACTTCCCGTTATAGAATGGAAATCAAACCGCAGATCCGCTTCATCGACGCAGTCGAAGAGGGGATCAACACCAAAGACGGACTCATCGGATTCGTCAAAGGTCTTCTGTGCGGGAACTACGACATCGAATATATCTTCATCGACGGCTTTTATAAGATGATGGGCGTCGAGATCGACAGCCCCGAGTCGGCGGAGTTCTTCCTCGCGCTTGACAGACTCGCCGGCAGCGTCAATTTCGTTCTGACCGTCTCTTGCGACCTCGACAAGATGCCCGCCTATATCAAGAAGTATATCGACTGATCGGAGGGCGTATGGACTTTTACAGCACGCGGGGCGAAGGTCCCGTCAGCGGTGCAAAAGCGATCGTCAACGGCATTGCCAAAGACGGCGGACTGTATGTTCCGTCGTCTTTTCCTAAAATAACGGCGGACGATTTGGCGGATATGGCGGACCTGGAGTACTACGAAAGGGCGGCTTATATCATGAGCCTGTATCTCGACGAGTTCGACTACGAGGAGCTGGTCGGCTATGCCAAGGCGGCGTACGATCGCTTCGACGGAGACCCGGCTCCTTTGACCAAAGTGGACGAGCAGACCTATATTTTAGAGTTGTGGCACGGTCCCACTCTCGCCTTCAAGGATATCGCTTTGACGATGCTCCCGCATTTGGTCGCCGCCTGCAAAAAGAAGCTCGGAGAGGACAAAAAGACCCTCATTCTCGTCGCCACCAGCGGGGACACCGGCAAAGCGGCGTTGGAAGGGTTCAAGGACGTCGAGGGGACCGAGATCGTCGTACTCTATCCCTCTCAAGGCGTCTCCGATATGCAAAAGCGGCAGATGATCACCACCGAGGGCAAAAACGTCCACGTCATCGGGATCGAAGGCAATTTCGACGACGCGCAACGGGCTGTCAAACGCATCTTCACCGACAAAAATATGAAGGAGGAGTTTTCAAAACTCGGATTCGATCTCAGCTCGGCGAACTCGATCAACTTCGGCAGGCTCCTGCCGCAGATCGCCTATTACGTCTCTTCCTACGTCGATCTCTTGACGAACGAACTGATCGGCGAGGGTGAGGAGATCAACTTCGTCGTCCCCAGCGGCAATTTCGGCAATGTGCTCGCCGCCTATTACGCCAAGCGTATGGGACTCCCCGTCAAGCAACTGATCGTCGCCAGCAACAAGAACGACGTCCTTACAGAGTTCTTTACCGATGGCGTGTACGATGCCAACAGGGACTTCTTCAAGACGATGAGTCCCTCGATGGACATTCTCGTCAGCAGCAATCTGGAGCGCCTCTTGTACGAACTGGGCGATCGGAATCCCACTTTTGTGCAGAGTCTGATGAAAAAACTCGCCGACGGCGGGTACTACTCGGTGGACGAGGACGACTTGTATGAAAAATTGCCCGAGTTTTTGGCGTATTCCGCGACCGAAGAGGAGACCAAAGAAGTCATCGACAACTTTTTCGACGAGTATTCCTATCTCCTCGATCCGCATACCGCGGTGGCGGTCAGCGCATTCTTCAAGTATATGACGGAGACTTACGACAACACGACGTCCACCGTCATCGTCTCCACCGCCAAT
>JAFVAC010000034.1 GCA_017476265.1 Clostridia bacterium | reverse complement strand
GACAGATCCACGCTGCATAGCGGCAAGCGCAATCTTTCACACCATTCGTAAGCTACGCGGACAACGCGTTCGATCTCGATCTCGGAGACCCTTTCTTCATCATACGCTTCACGTCCGAAGGGACCTTGCCGATATCCCTTGTCACCGTCGTAGATCCCGCCAAAGGACCCGTCGACAAGGACGATCTTGTTTTCCTCCGTCGTGATATCTCTTACGCGCGCGTATAAATCGGACGCGCGGACATAGTCTTTTAGCCCGGACTGCATGCGGTCGGAAAAGACCAACGTGCAATCGGCTCCGCTATCTCTCCAAAGGGTCTGACTGTCGCTAAATGACGCTTCGATCTCACTTTTCGACGCCTCTTGCAGGCGGGAAAAGACCGTCGCAATAAAGTCCCTTTTATCCGGCGAAACATACGCCGCCACTCTCTTCTTCATACGTCCTCCGATAAAAAAATCCGCTTTTTTTGAACAATGCATAGTATATAGGAAGAAAACTTTTCTGTCAAGCCGTCCGCGGACGGACGACTTCTTGCATATCGGGATGAACTTATTAAAAATCAAAATACAGGGTCCCCAAAATAGAATTATAAGAACCCATAAGACCGCTTATTATAAAAATCGACAATTTGTGCAAAGCGCGCGAAGGGGAAATAACGCATTAAATAACGCGCGCTTATGCCGTACCTCGACGACAAGACTCCTCTTTATACTTGTAAAAAAATTTTACTTGATATATAATGGACGAGAAAACAGTCAATGACCGTACAAAATCGGCTCGGCAGGTGCGGATGCTCTCAAAGTTCAGCGTAAAAAAACCTTTTACCGTTGTGGTCGCCATCGTCATCGTCCTCATTTTGGGCGTCGTGTCCTATCTCAACATAGGCGTCGATATGCTCCCGGGAATGAATTTGCCGTACATCGCCGTCGTCACCGTCTATCCCGGAGCCACCCCCGAGACGGTGGAGAGTTCGTTGACCGACCCCATAGAAGCGGCGATGAGCGAAGTGGGCGACGTCAAGCAGATCACTTCCGTCTCCGCCGAGCATTACTCCTTGGTCCTCCTTGAGTTCAATTCCGACGCCGACGTGGACAGAGCCTATTCCGACGTCAATGCAAAACTCCGCTCGGTGGACTTCCCGGACGACGACTTTGTGCAAGACCCGGTCGTCATGAAGATCAATCCTTCCATGCTCCCGGTCATGACCCTGTCCGTAGGCGTGGACGGCAAGAGCATCAAGGAGTCGAGCGATACGCTTCAAAAGGCTGTCGATAAGATCAAGGGAGTGGACGGCGTCTCCACCGTGGACACCAGCGGTCTCATTTCCGACCTCATTTACGTCAATATCAAGACCGACCGTCTCATAGAGTACGTCGTCGGCTACGTCTATGAGAGCTTCGGACTGGACCTGAAGTTGCCCGACGGACTGAAAGAGCAAGTATATCTTGCCTTTTCTTCGGCGGATCTGTCCGAAATGACCCCCGGGGACGCGATCGATCTTTTGATCGACGTCATCGATTCCGTCGGGGGCAATCTTTCCACCGACCTTCTGACCGACTATCTGCGTTTGCAAAAGCGTCTGCAAGCGGGTACGGTCTATTCGCTCTTCGAGCAGCTCCTGACAAATAAATTCGTCTTCCGCGAGGACGCGGATCCGGCGCTTTTCGGCGCGTTTTTGGACGAGGTCGCTCTTCAGTCGGTCACCGCGGCGCTTCGGGACCGCGTCGGCGGCGTGTTTGACAAACTGAACGCGGACGTCATAAAGCAACTCATTTTCGCGCAGGACTTCCGTATGCCGGCGGGGAGCGTGACCGAGGACGAGATCAAGACTCTCGTCAAGGTGGGCAGCAAGATCACCACCCGCGAGGAGTTTTCCTCCATGCCCATCGTCAGTTTTGACCTTGTCGGAGCGTACTCGAACTATTACGACGCCCTCTCTTCCGCTCTTCATTTTGCGGAGAGCCGTACCGAGGACGGCACCGTTCGCTTTTCGTCGGCGCAACTGACCGACGCTCTTTCCGCTCTTCGGGCGACGATCCCGCAGGACAGCCCCTTGACCGATCTTTTCCGGGAAGAGTCGGACGAGGAGATCGCAGATCGGATTTTATCGCTCTTGCCGTATCTGAAAAGCATTGCGCCCGACGCAATAGATGTTCCGGACGAGTCCGACGGCGAGTACGTCGTGCGCGTTGACGCTCTGACCGACGCTTTGACTACCGTGAGAGATCGGTTGGTCGTGCCTCTCACTCTCGGGGCAGTCGCCGACGTGACCTTTTTTGACAATTCCACCGAGAGTCTGACCTTTATGTTGACCCGCGCCAAAGCGGGGGAGGATCTCACGCCTTCCGGCGGCGTCATCGTCAGTATCAATAAGGAGCCCGACAAGTCCACAGTCGAAGTGACCGACGGCGTCGTCGCCGTCCTTTCGGGACTCGGCAAAGAGAGCGAGTTCGAGGGCTTCCGCTATACGGTATTGAGCAACGACGGCGAGATGATCGGTTTTATGCTCCGCACGGTTTTGGAGAATCTGTTGTTCGGCGCGTTGCTCGCCATCGCCGTTTTATTATTGTTCTTACGCAGTATCAAGCCTACGTTCGTCGTCGGCGCAAGCATCGTCATCAGCGTGGTCGCCACCTTTGTGATGATGTACTTTGCCGGGATCAGCCTCAACATCGTCTCCATGGGTGGTCTTGCCCTCGGGGTCGGGATGCTCGTAGACAATTCTATCGTGGTCATCGAAAACATTTACCGCGTCAAAGCGCAGGGCAAGGACGTCTATACCGCCGCCGTGCAGGGAGCAAAGCAGGTCGGCGGGGCGATTTTTGCCAGTACGCTCACGACGATCGTGGTCTTTTTGCCCATTGCCTTTATCAGCGGCTTGACCAAAGAAATATTCACCGATATGGCTTTGACCATCTGTTTCTCTTTGCTGGCGTCCCTTCTCGTCGCGCTCACCCTCGTGCCGATGGCGGCGTCTACGTTTATGAAAAAACCGGCGAGGAAAGAGACCAAAGTTTTCCGCTCGATCAAACGCGGCTACGCTCGCGCATTGAAATTCTTCCTCCGGTTCAAGTTCATTCCGCTGGTCCTTGTTACGGTCCTCTTCGGATTGGCGATCTTCGCCGTCTTCAAGATGGATATCACCCTCTTCCCGCAGACCGACGCCTCCACGTTGACGGTATCGGTGGAGATCGACAGAGAGGGACTGGTAAGGTACAACGAGAAGAACAAGAAGAAGGGATTTTTGACCTACGACGACGCCGTGGACGTCGTGATGGAGACGTTGACCGAGGTCATAAACGGCACCGTCCCCGTCTACGACTACGACGAGGAAGAAGACGACTACGTCCTCGTCCCGTATAAAGAAGCGTTCGACGCGTCCTGGACCAAGGCGATCTCTTCCGCCGGACTGTACGTCGCCAAAGGAATGTCGGTCGGCAGCTATTCCATCGGCGGAGGCAAGATACAGTTGAGCGTCCTTCTCACCGATGAAAAGAATCGTTCGGTCGGTTCCACTTATATCGGGTCGATCATCGAAGAGATCCTTTCATACGAAGAGGTCAACAAGGGCTTTATGGACGTCGAAGTGACCGGAGGAGGATTGATGAACGTTCTCGGGACGGGAACCGACGCTTTTACCGTGCGCTTCTATGGGGAGGACGTGGATACTTTGCGCACCGAAGCGACGCGCTTTGCCGACGAGTTCCGCACCTTGGACGAACACGGCGATCCCGCATATACCGTGTCCGGGCTGAAAAAGATCGAGACCGGACTGGAAGAGGGCGACAAGGAGTACCGCGTGGTGGTGGACAGGACCAAAGCGGGGGCTTATGGGCTGACCGTCGCGCAGGTCTATCAGCAGGTCTCCGCCGCCCTCGCCGCCGTGTCCGCCTCCGAGACGGTCAATCTGTACACCGACGACATCAGAAGCGAAAATCAAATCTACGTCTATGACGCCCGATACACCACCGACGCCTGGTACGAGTGCGTCGACGGCTCGGGGAATCCTGTCAAAGTCTATCTGAAAAACAACGCCGCCGACAATAAGACACAGTACACGGTCGACAATACGTTCGGCAATTCCGTCTATTACCGCAAAGGGGAGGGATACGGCTATGCTCCCGATGGAGAGCGGATCACGGTATCCGTCACGTCGGAAGGTTTTTCCTATACCTATTTAGTCGAAGAGGACGGAGAGATCAAGGCAAAAACGGTCGATCTCACAAAGACCGGTCCGGAGATCTTCTATTCCGCGTCCAGGGTGGAAGCGTTCGACCTTATGACGATGGGGATCGTCAGCGCGGATCCCTTGCAGACCGGAGCCGAAAGCGTGACCGTACCGCTGTATAAGCTGGTCAGCGACGAGTGCCTCCTGAGAGGTCCCGACGGCAAGATCCTCTACCGCGAAGACAACGGATTGGGGGAGAGGGTTCCGCTCGCCTTTGAAAAGTACGAGTCGTACCGCCTCATCAATCACCGCGATAAGAAGAAGACGGTGGCGGTGACTTTCACCTGCGATGGGACGCGCTCTTCCAGAGAGATCGAGACCGAACTCAGGTCGAAGCTCAACCAAGAGACCTTTGAAGAGGGCGTTACGACGGAGTTCTCCAGCGGAAATCCGTACGTCAACGACGTCTTCCGCACCCTTC
>JAFVAC010000033.1 GCA_017476265.1 Clostridia bacterium | reverse complement strand
ATCATACAACAAAGGTGGCTCTTCACCTATCTTTTTTTTGCAATTTTGCCCCTTCCCCGGGGGGAGGGGTGCCGGGGACCCTCTTTCTCCGCTCTTTTATGAGCAATTTCAAATGTGTATCAAATGTATTGTAAACCTACATTAAAACCGCATAAAGGTATGCAAAAACGGAAGAAAGAGCCCGACCGCTATATCTTTTCGATCGCGCAAAGAAGTTGCGCCATGTTTTCGGCGGCGAATATTTCCGTCTTCAGATTCTTGTGACCGGGTCTACCCTTGACGTAAAAAGAAACGTGCTTTTTCATCGAATTGACGACGACGCGTTCGGGAAGATGGGACAGCCAAGAGATATGCTCAAAAATGGCTTCTTTTATGTCAAATTCATATGGTTTTTCCAAAATTTCGGCAAAGATATAGGGACGACCGAACGCCGCTCTCGCCACCATCACAAAGCCCGCTCCGGTGTCTTTCATCTTGAGATAGGAGGTCCGATCGGTCACGTCGCCGTTGCCGCAGACGGGGATATCGAGGGCGGACTTTACTTCGCCGATGATCCCGAGGTCGGCTGATCCGGCATAATACTGCTCCCTCGTCCTGCCGTGTACGGTGACCATGCTCGCGCCTCCTTCCTGCGCGGCAAGAGCGCACTCGACGGCGTTCTTTTCCCCGGCGAAAAATCCGGCGCGCATCTTGACGGAGACGGGTCTTTTCCCCGCCGCGTCCACCGCCGCTTTGACGATCTCGTAAATCTTTTCGGGGGTCTTCATCAGGGCGCTCCCCTCGCCGTTGTTGACGATTTTGGGGACGGGACAGCCCATATTGATGTCTATGATAGGAAAGTTTTTCAGTCGGTCGCTTGCCACCGCCTCGGCGATGATGTCCGCTTCGTGCCCGAAGAGTTGTACGCCGCAGGCTCTCTCCTCTTTGCCAACGACGAGAAGCGACTCGGTGGTGCCGTTGTTGTGGTGCAACGCTTTTGCGCTGACCATTTCGGTGAAGGTGAGCCCCGCGCCGTAGCGCGCGCAGAGCGTGCGGAATCCGACGTCGGAGTACCCGGCAACCGGGGCAAAAAACACGTCGCTGAAAGCCGGGATCTTATATGGCATATTACTTTTTCTCGAACTGTTTCGCCTCTTGATAGAACGCTTCCATCTCCTCCAAGGTGAGATCCTCCACCGCTCTGCCGCTCTCCTTTGCGCGCTCTATGACGTGATAAAAGCGGCGTATGAAGCGATTCGTCGTGCCGTTCAGGGCGATCTCGGGGTCGATCTTTGCCATACGCAAGACGTTGACAGCCGAAAAGAGGATGTCCCCCGCCTCGCTCTCCTTATGTACCTCGTCCGCTTGGACGAACTCTTCCACTTCCTCGTACAGTTTTTCGACCGCTTCTTCCATCGTGGGAAAGTCGAACCCGGTCTTTTTGATGATTTTGGCGACCTTGTTGGCGCGCATAAGCGCACCGAAAGTGGTCGGCACGCTTTCGATTATGTCCTTGACGGAGGACTGGTGCTTTTCCTTGGCTTTTGCTTTTTCCCAAAAATACAGCGCGCTCTCGGCGTCGGTCGCCTTGTCCGGACCGAAGATATGAGTGTGCCGCCCGACCAGTTTTTTGCACAGTTCGGTCACGACGTCCCCTACCGAGAACTTCCCGTCCGAGTCGGCTATGATCGCGGTAAAGAGCCCTTGGAGCAGGACGTCTCCCGACTCCTCGCGCATCTTTTCGACGTCGCCGAGGTCGATCGCCTCCACCAGTTCATACGCCTCTTCGACGATGTTTTGCCTGATGGACTCGTTGGTCTGCGCCCGGTCCCAAGGACAGCCGTCCGGGTCTCGCAGTCGATAAATGATCTCCACGAGGTCACAGAAGGTATATCTCGTCTTATAAAACAGGTCTCCGGGTCTTACGACGACGAGATCGTCCTGCCGCTCGGTCTCCGCGTCGCCGAAGACGTCCACAATCTTTCTTTGGACCGCCTCCCAATCCGTGACGCCGTAGACGACGTTGTTGACGCCGCCGTCGAAATTGTTGCGGGCGCGGGACAAGAAGTCCTTTTCCGAAAAGATCGCCGCGCTGCCGCCGTCAAGACACGATGCTGCCTGTCTGAGATCCATACCTTACCTACCTTTATTTCCGAAGTTTGTCATCCAATAAAAGCAGTCTTTCGGAGAAGGGCATAGCGGCGAGTTCTTCCCGGGAGAAGATCCTCAGCGTAAAGACCGCCGAGACATAAACGAACGCCGAAAACGCTCCGACGACGAGCAGTCCGACCGGTCCGGTCGCCAGTCTCTCGCCCATAAAGACCACGAAAGCCATTATAACACCGCAGAGGGCGATCGCGCTACCGTTTTTGAGAGAGTTTTCCATTTTCCGGACGAAGGTAAAAAATCGGATCATAATCAGGACCCCGGACAGAGTATATCCCACCGCGCACCCGACGGCGGTCCCCACGATCCCGATCGTCGGCGTCAGGACCAGTTCCAACAAGAGTTTTATCCCCGCGCAAGACGCCATGATCCTGACGGGAGTCCGCGCGCGCCCCAACCCCTGGAACATCGCCGAGTAGATCTGAAAGATCGACAGTCCCAAAACGCCCGGCGCCGATATCCGCAATAAAAGCGTGGCCGTAGCAAGTTTTTCCTCCCCAATGGACGGAAAAAGAAATCCGACCACCCTTTCGGCGAGGAGCAAATACACCAATAAAAAGGGGATCCCGAGAAGCAGCGTCAATTTGGTCGAGACCGTACACTTGTCCATCACGAAGTCCACGTCGCGCCTTTCCCGCCCCTCCACCATCTGCGGGGTGACCGCCACGCCGAGGGAGATGCAGACCATCACGGGGAGATTGACAAGCGGCGTCACCACGCCGGAAAAGACCCCGTACAGAGCCGTCGCTTCCTCCTGCCCGGTCCCGCCGACCTTGAGCAAATTGACGACGAGTACGCTGTCCAAGAACTGTGACGCGGGCAAAATAAGACCGCATAGGATCAACGGCGCGATGACCTTGCCGACCGATCGGACGACCTCTTTATTTTCACGCAGACGGACGCGAACGAACCCCTCTTTGTCCTTGACTTTGAAGACGATCGCCATAATAAGAAGGGTGACCGCTTCGCTTGCCACCACACCGAACAACGCCCCCGCCACGGCGAACCTTTTTCCGTACGGCAAGAGGGCTTCGGCAAGGACCAGCCCTACGGCGAGCTTCACCAATCCCTCGGTGATCTGACTGATTGAGGACGGGACGGTGTCCTTATGTCCGAAGTACCAACCGCGAAAGGCGGAAATCAGGGTGACGATCAAGACGGCAGGGGCGACGGTCAAATATCCGATAAAGGCGTCTTCGTGCTGTAGGAGCGACACAGGGTATGCCAATACAAGCAGGATCGCCGTCCCCGCTATGCCGATAAAAAGGCACAGGCGTAAGATGACGTCAAAGGCGTGCTTGGCGCCCGCCCGATCGCCGTTTGTCAGATATCCCGACACGGTGATGGACACCGCGGACGGGACCGCGCCGCTCGACAAAGTAAGCAGGAGCGCAAAGACGGGATAGACGAACTGGTACAGTCCCATCCCCTCCGCGCCGAGGATGTTGGCGAGAGGGATACGGTACGCCGCGCCGAGGACTTTGGCAAAGACCACCGCCCCGGCAAGTACGCCTGCCCCGGCGACAAAATTCTTCTTCCCTTTCATTCGAACTGTTTCGCCAAAAATCCCGCCGCCATCTCGCAGAGTTTTTGCCCCGTTTCACCCACGCGTCTGCCGTACAGGACCACTCCGCCCAGCACGTCGCCCTTGACGACGACGGGGGATACGGCGATCTCCGTAGGCGTCTCCGAGTCCGGCGTGGGAGAAAACGCTTCCCGTCCGCTCAGACGGACGCTCTTGCGATCGACAAGACGCCTTTCCAAAGCGGCGGAGATCCGTTTTCCTTTGACGTCCTTGTCCGTGCCCGCTACGACGCAATCGACGTCGCAAATAAGACAGGGCACAGGGGCGTATTCGGCGATCACTTCCACGTACTGAGCCACCACGTCGGCGTACTCCCGCACGGCGGAGTATTTTTTGAGGACGAGGGTGTCGTCCGGGGCGACGAAGACTTCCATCTCCTCCCCCTCTTTGATGCGCATCGTGCGACGGAGCTCTTTGGGAATGACCACCCGACCGAGTTCGTCCACTCTTCTCACGATTCCGGTATTCTTCATATCTTCCCTCCGGAAATATCGTGTGAAAAAAATTCCTTTTTATGTAAAAAAGGGACTCGTCGATCCAATGCGTTTTCGTATTATAGGAAAAACCCGACCCCGGAGGTCAGAATGCAGATCGCCCCCAACGGGATCTTCCATTTTTTCGGGAGTTTATTGAGCCGACACAAAAACAGCCAGCCGAAGATATACAAGATCCACCACGCCCCGAGAGCGGGGACCGATATCGTCGAAAAGGGCACGGACGCAAGGAGACTCCCTACGCCTCTTATCAAAAGTATGGGATACTTGATCGGGAAAAACAGGACGCCAAAATACGGTATGATCGCCGTCAGAAAGGCGACGACGGCAATATAGGTGTAGGTCAACGTCACCACCGGCAGCAAAAGCACGTTGGAGACCGGCGCAAAGAGCGCGATCTTTCCGAAGACGTCGCAAAGGATGGGAAACAAAAGAATGTTCGACCCGACGGTCAAGGCTACGCCGTCACAGACGCGACCGAGATTCTTGGCTCTCAGAACGTTCCGCAAACCTTTTGCGATCGGACGAGTAAACAGCAAGATGCCGGCTACCGCGGAGACGCTCATCAAAAAGCCGAGATCGAACAATTCTCGCGGGTTGGTCAGGACGATCACAAAACACGCCGCGCCTAAGGACGTCGGCGCGTCCGACTTGCCGCGGACGATCGGCGCAAGCATATAAAGTAGCGTCATGATCGCCGCCCGCTTCAATCCGGCGGGAAAGCCGGTCAAGAAGCCGTATACCAAAAGCAACAACGCCGTCGCAACCAGTCGCGGAAGAGGTTTTATCCGCAACCGTTTTAAGACGAACGCCACCGCCGCGGTCAAAAATCCGACGTGCAGTCCGCTCACGGCAAAGACGTGGCTCATCCCGATGCCGTTTATGACCGCTTCGTCGGACTCGGAAAGATCGCTCTTGTCGCCGAATAAGAGACTCTCGGCGATCCCCGCGTCCTCGGCGGCGCAGTAGCGGGACAACGGACCCTTGACTCGGTCCCGGATCTTTTCAAAGACGTTCTTCTTCTCTCCCGTCGTGACTTGCTCTCCATACGGCGTCAGATGATAATAGACCCGATCGTTGAACCGGCTCGTCGAGCCGAAGTCCGTCCAATCGACCTCGTACCGGGTCGCTTCGACGAAGACTTTTATGATCTGTCCCTCTTGCACTTCGGAAAAGTCCTCCCGCTCTCCTCTCGCCTTCCCTTTGACGGCGCTTTGGTCGAAGGTCAATTCGTCGAATACGACCGTCCTTTCGTCCGTCCCGGCGACCCTTCCCTCGAAGACGTACAATCCCTCCGTCCTGTCGGACAGAGCGACGGCGTAGTCCGCGGAAAGAACGGACACACCTAGAGCAAAACACAAAAAGGCGCAGAACAAGAACTTCTTTTTGCCGAATAACAAAAGTATACCGACTGCCGCGGTGGCAATCGGTATCACGATACGGAGTATGAGACTCGTCTGAAGAAAGGCTCCCGTCAATACTCCCGCGCACAGGCACAATGCCGCGCCGAGGACGTAGCGACGGTTGAGGACGGCATCCATTCTTTTATCTGCCGGGCAAGAACTTGTCGTTGTATGCCTTCATGCACTTCTTGATGGTCTCGATGGCGACCTCTTTCGAGCGGATCTGAATGTTGGCGGTGCGCTTTCCTTCCAGCTCTTTGTACACGGTGAAAAAGTGGCTTATTTCGTCCATAACGTGTCCGGGGAGCTGCTCTATATCGGTATAGGTATTATAGGACGGCTCCTTAAACGGTATGGCGATGATCTTTTCGTCATTGTAGCCGTCGTCCACCATCGTGAGCATCCCGATCGGATAGCAGCGGCAAATTGCCATCGGCTTGATCTCCTCGGTGCAGAGGACCAGCACGTCGAGCGGGTCGTTGTCCTCGCTGTATGTACGGGGGATGAAGCCGTAGTTGGCGGGATAGTGGGTAGACGTGTAGAGCACGCGATCCAAAATAAGCAGTCCGCTCTGCTTGTCCAACTCATACTTGTTTTTACTGCCTTTCGAGATCTCGATGACGGTAATAAAGTCGTCCGGACGGATACGCTCCGGGCTCATGTCGTGCCAAACGTTCATTGATTGCCTCCTAAATGAAGAATAAAAACGCCGCTATGCAGATCTGCGCCGCATAGTAGAGCGAGTGGTTTATGACCGAAAGCGCCTTGTCGCGCGGTCTCCCACCGAAGTACATCATCGACAGCACCGCGTCGGACAGGAAAAACAGCACCATCCCTACGGCGAACAGCACGGGCTTGTTCTCCCCTGCGGTAATGCATACACCGATGGAAAGGGCGCCCATAAAGATCAGAATAAAGCCGTAAATAAGGGAATGGATCGCGAACTTGCCGAACCGGAACTTGAGTATCTTTTCTCCCCCGTAGACCATCCCGAACGCAAGGAGCGCCGCGACCGCCACGCAGATGCCGATAGTCGGAAGGGTGATCTTGTCCCCAAGGAGCATGATCAGTCCAACAAGGTACATAACGTGCCCTATGGCAAAACTCACCATACCGCAACTGAGATATAGCCCCTCTTCCGGTTGTTTCAGATAGACGACTTTCATATCGAGGACGATATCGCCGATCAAGCCGAACACCAGTCCGAACAGGAAAAACGCCGCCGCTTTCTGATTGGTCACTCCCGAAAAGAGCGCCGCGACCCCAATGGCAATAAACCCGAGACTCGCCAGAATCTTGACGAACATCGCAATGATCGCCCCCTTGACGCCACGCGTCCCGATCGTCACCCGCGCCGCCATAAAAGCCACCGCAAGGACGCTTGCCACGATGATGGATACGACCATATCATTCCCTCCGTAAATTTTTCGTTTGTCAAAAAATATTGTACCACAGATAAAAACCGTTTGCAATACATACTTTTAGCTTTTTCGACAGACTTTTTGAGCGTGAATTCCCACACTAAATTCTATCCTTTTCCCACACTAAATTCCACTTTCTATACACTGTGGAATTTACTTTGGGAATTCACGCGAAAAAAGGCGCTTGGTCTCTCCAAACGCCTCTTTTTTTCGATCGGTCCCGACTAATCGGAAATAGTCGGATGATTGCTCTCCTCGATCAAGCCGAAGATTCCGCCGAGCAGATAGAAGATATCGCCGAAAATGCCGATTACGATCATGATGATGTGGGGCGCATTCTCCTGCGTATCGTTGTTGAGCGCCTTGCTGGCGTGATTCGCCAACAGGAAGATGACCAGTGCGACGATCAAAGAAATGACTCCGCCGACGACAAAGATAAGACCCGCGCCCTTGACCTGTGCGACCGTCAGTCCGTCAGCGGCGGCTTGTGCCGCGATATCGGCGGACATAGCCAGACACACCGCGCCGAGGATAATGGCAAGTATGGCAAAGACGATCTCGATGATGTTGATGACTCTTCCGACGGTATAGAAAATTTTAGAAGCTGTTTTCATACTGTTTTTCTCCTTTACATAGAATTGTCCTGCTATTTCTTGGACTTTTACTATTATACTCTTTGAAGTCTCCTTTTGTCAATCGGACTCCACCTGAATAGACGCCTGCCTTTTCAAAACGTCAATGGGGCGACTGCCGTCACCCCATTGGGTCCTTATCCGTGAGCCGCCATCGCTCTTACGCAAGCTGCGGGGGCTGTTGTCCATTCATCTGAGGAGGCTGCTGCCCATTCATTTCCGGCGGCTGTTGCCCGTTCGTCTGCGGGGGTTGCTGACCGTTCATCTCGGGCATTTGTCCGTTCATCTCCGGAGGTTGCTGACCGTTCATTTCCGGCATTTGTCCGTTCATTTCCGGGGGTTGCTGACCGTTCATCTCCGGAGGGACGCCTTGTTCACCTGTCGGCAATTCCGGCGGGGTACCCATATCTCCGTCCATCTCTTCGATCGGGGCGCCGTCCATCGTGCCGAGGTCCACCCCCATTTTCTCGTCCGACGCTGTCGATGTCGATTGACTCTCTTCGGTCGTCCCGGAGGAAGAAACGTCTTGTCCGATCGTGAGATTTCCGCAAGCCATCAGGCTGAACGCCGTCACGATAAGAAGTGCTGATATGAGTATTGTCGATAGTATTTTCTTTTTCATAATAATTTACCTCCTTGTTTTTTATTGTTTCCCCTTATCTTGCTTTCATCATAATCGTCCAACTCTAAACGTAGTTAAAAGAATGAAAAAAGTTTTTTCTTTTTCGTTTCAAAAAAAATGGACAAACTTTTGCGCGATTTATTGCATTTATTCTTTTTTATCGGTATAATGAACCTTATAAAATACAAAACAAAAAGGAGAAAAACAATGGCTAAAAAGAAATGCAAACTTCTTGAAGAGTTTAAGACCTTCATCACCCGCGGCAACGTCATGGACCTCGCCGTCGGTATGATCATCGGCGCGGCATTCACCGCGATCGTGACCGCCGTCGTCAACGGCATCCTCAAGCCACTCATCAACATGATTCCCGGAGCAGACGGCTCCAGCGCGTTGATGGTGCAACTGCGCGAACCGGCTTACGATGCCGCCGGCAACATCGTCAAAGAGGCGGTTATACTGGACTTCGGCGCAGTCATTTCCGCGATCATCACCTTCCTGTGCACCGCACTGTTGCTGTTCGTGATCGTTAAAGTCTTCAACACCGTCAAAGCGAAGGGCGAAGAGCTGAAAGCGAAAGCCGAAGCCGAACTCGAAAAGAAGCATAAAGAAGAGGAAGCCGCCGCTGAAGAAGCCGCTCCCGTCGAAGAGGCTCCCGCCGTCGTCGAAGAGCCCAAAGAGACCGCCGAAGATATCTTGAAGCAAATCCGCGACGAACTGGCTAAACTCAACGCCAAAGAATAATCGGTAAGATAACACGAAGTTTTCGGAGTGACCCGCGAATCGGGTCACTCTTTTTATGGGCGGATCCGAAGGCGTTCGTCGCGCCGATTTTTGTTTATATCAAAGAATGATTTAGCCAACCGAAAATCGCGCTCATTCGGCGAGAGCCACAAAAAATATACTTATATATTGAAGTCTCATCTTCCCATCCGGACACGACCTATGGCGGAGGCAAGATCCCCTCTTCCCCTGTGCATAGGATTGTGCACGTTACGTTTTTTGACGCTCCCATTCCGGAAAACGAGATCGGCGCTCAGCGGGTCGGTGTTCGGTATTTGCCATTCTCGTCAGAAGACTGCGTCTTTTTTCGCATACAAAAAGAGTACCCGATCGGATACTCTTTTCTTTGTTCCGGCTCACGGAGAGCCGTGCTATAAAAGTCGTCCGTTATTTCGCGTACTCCACCGAACGGAGTTCTCTGATGACGTTGACTTTGATCTGTCCCGGGTATTCCAGTTCGGACTCCAACTTCTGCGCGATCTCCTTTGCGAGGAAGACGGTAGCGTTGTCGTCCACCTGTTCCGGCTTGACGATGACGCGGATCTCTCGTCCCGCCTGTATGGCGTACGATTGCTCCACTCCTGCGAACGAGTTTGCCAATGTTTCGAGTTTTTCAAGACGTTTGACGTAGTTTTCCAAGGATTCTCTCCTGGCACCGGGACGAGCGCCACTGATGGCGTCGGCGGCTTGGACGATGATCGCCTCCAGCGTCTTCGCTTCCACGTCTCCGTGGTGCGCGGCGATGGCGTGGACGACCTCTTCCCTTTCCTTATACTTGCGGGCGAGTTCGACGCCGATCTGAATGTGCGTCCCCTCGTACTCGTGGTCGATAGCCTTGCCGATGTCGTGCAAGAGTCCGGCGCGCTTGGCGATCTTGACGTCGGCACCCAGTTCCTGCGCGATCAGACCGGACAAGAAGCAGACTTCCAGAGAGTGATTGAGCACGTTTTGCCCATAGCTGGTGCGGTACTTCATCCTGCCGAGGAGTTTGACGAGCTCCGGATGCACCCCAAAGAGTCCCGCTTCGAAGACGGCGTTTTCGCCCGCCTCCTTGATCTGATTGTCGATGTCGCGGCGCACTCTGTCGGCGACTTCTTCTATCCGACCGGGATGGATACGACCGTCGCTCACCAACTTCTGCAGAGTCAGTCTTGCAATCTCCCTGCGGACCGGGTCGAACCCGGTCAGGGTGATGACGTCCGGCGTATCGTCGATGATGATGTCCACGCCCGTCACCGACTCGAGAGCCTTGATATTCCTGCCCATACGACCGATGATCCTGCCCTTCATCTCTTCGCTGGGCAGTTCCACCACGCTGACGGTAGTCTCCGCCGCGTGATCCACGGCACAACGCTGGATCGCCAGTCCGACGATATTTTTGGCGCGTTTTTCACCCTCGTCTTTGGCTTTCTGTTCGATCTCTTTGACCAGGACCGCCGCGTCGCGCTTGGCGTCCTCGGTGATCTCGGCGATCAGGTTTTCTTTGGCTTCCGCCGCGGTCAACCCTGCGACCCTCTCCAGTTCGGCGACCATCTTTTCGTGCTGATTGCCCAGTTCCTGCTCCATCTCTTTTAGCTTTTGCTCCCGCTCTTCGATCGCCCGCTTGGTCTTCTCGACCGCCTCGAGCTTGCCGTCGAGGACCGTCTCTTTCTTGTCGAGATTGTCCTCCTTTTGGTTGATGCGGTTTTCCTGCTTCTGGAGTTCGCTACGCTTTTGTCTCGATTCTCTTTCAAACTCGTTACGCAATCTCAACTGTTCGTCCTTGGCTTCCAGCAGGGCCTCTTTGCGTAGGGTCTGAGCCTCCAAACGCGCTTCTTCCATGATGCGGGACGCCTCGGTCTTCGAGTCCCCGATCTTTTTGTCCATGCTCTTTTTGTAGACGAAGTACATTACGACCGCGCCGACAGCCAGTGCAAGGACGAAAGCCGCGACAAGGATCCCCACCCAAGCGTCGACGCTCAATGGAGCCGCGGGTGTAGTAGGATTGCCTCCCATGTGTTAACCTCCTAAGTTATTAGATTAATATAATTATACTGCTTAGTGAGCCGTTCGCATACCTCATTAAACAACATAGTATACCAGTAAAATAGTATACTCTTAATTGATACGATTGTCAATAGTAGACAGCGTATTTTTGTCTTCGGAGCCCTTTCCGACCGTAAGATGACAAAAACTTTTTGCTTCATTGCGATAAAGTCCCCTCTTTCATTTGCTAATCGGTCCGTCCGCGGTATATAATAAACAAGATATTTCCTTTCGGAGGCACATGCATGAAGACCATCATTCCGGACGGCTACAAGTCCGCTTTGACCTTGTACGAGACGCAGGAAGCCATCGCTTTTATCAAGGCGACCTTTCAGAAAAAACTCGCCTTTTCTCTCAATCTTATGCGCGTGTCCGGACCGCTCTTCGTCGACAAAGAGAGCGGACTCAACGACAATCTCAACGGCGTGGAGCGTCCCGTATCATTCGACATAAAAGCCACCGGGACCTATGCCGAAGTGGTCCACTCCCTCGCTAAGTGGAAGCGGTACGCTCTCGGCAAATACGGCTTTTTGCCCGGTAGCGGACTCTATGTGGACATGAACGCCATCCGCCGCGACGAGGACCTCGACAATCTGCACTCCGTCTACGTCGATCAATGGGACTGGGAAAAGGTGATCACAAGAGAGACCAGGGACCTCGAGCACCTGAAGACCACGGTGCAAGCCATCGTCGGCGCCATCTGCGACACCGCTTACGCCATCCAAGAGCGCTACAATATCGACAGCAACCTGACTCGTGAAGTCACCTTCGTGACCACGCAGGAACTGGAAGATCTCTACCCCGACCTCAGCGCCAAAGACCGCGAAAACGCCTTCGTCAAAGAACACCGCACCGCCTTTATTATGCAGATCGGCGGCAAACTAAAGTCCGGCAAAAAGCACGACGGGCGCGCCCCCGACTACGACGACTGGTCGCTCAACGGCGATATCATGTTCTATAACGACGTCCTCGACTGCGCCTTCGAGATCTCCTCGATGGGGATCCGCGTGGACGAAAAGTCCATGCTCTCCCAGCTGGAAGAAGCGGGCTGTCCCGAACGGAAGTCTCTGCCCTTCCACAAAGCGCTTCTTTCGGGCGAATTGCCTCTCACGATGGGTGGCGGCATCGGGCAGTCGAGACTCTGTATGCTGCTTCTCAACAAGGCGCACATCGGCGAAGTCCAATGCTCGGTCTGGGACGACGACACCGTCAAGACCTGCAAAAACGCCGGCGTAGAGCTGCTTTAGTCAAAATGGATAACGCAAAAAAGGGCGCGACGCCCTTTTTCTTTTTGCTCTTTTTCGATATTTGGGGAAGTCCGATTATATCCCTTCGCCTTTTGCCCTTCCCCTGGCAAAGCACACGACGAATTCGGTATATTTTCCCACCTCGCTGTTGACCGAGATCTCCGCGCCGTGCGCGTCCGCGATGGACTTGGCGATCGCCAGTCCCAGTCCAAAACCGTCGGGCGCATGATGGGACTCGTCGGTCCGATAAAAGCGGTCGAATATCTTCGGGATGTCCTCTTTCGGTATTCCGTCGCCCGTGTTTTTGACGCGGACAAAGACTTTGCGGCGGTCCGACTTGACCACGACGTCCACGACTCCGCCCTCCGGCGTGTACTTGAGCGCGTTCTCCACCAAAATATACGCGAGCTTTTCTATCTGCGCGCCGACCCCCATGATATATTGGTCCTTTTCTATCTCCGAATTCATTGAGATCGTATGCTCAAAAGCAAGCGCTTCGGACCCCAAAACGACCTCTTCGACCACTTCGGATAGATTGACCGGGACCTTGACCTCTTGTTTGAGCCCGGACTCCAGTTTTGCCAGTTCGAGCATTTCCTCCACCATCAATTTCATTCGCGTGACCTGTTCAGAGATCCCTTCCAGCCACTTATACTCCTCTTCGGGTATCTTATCCCTGTCCGACTTGAGTATCTCCAAGTTGGCGTTGATGACGGTCAGGGGCGTCTTCAATTCGTGTGAAGCGTTGGCGACCAGGTCTTTTTGCTTTTCAAAGGCGTCCTCGACCGGAGCGATCTGTCGCTTGGCAGAATTGGCGGAAAAGAATCCGATCAAGACCAGTCCCACCGCCCCGACGACGATGAGGAGCATCGCCAACTTTCTGAGGGCGGAATATTCCTTCGTATAGTCGAAGACTCCGCAGATATAATTGTCGTTATTGACCTCGACGACGTAGGCTATCCTCCTGCCGCTTATGACAAGTCTGCCGTTTTGTTTCGGGTTGGCGACCATATAGTCCACCACCTCGTTCAGGGTCTTTTCGTCATAAAAATCCGGGTCGCTGAACGTCCTTGTGCCGTCTTTTGCGACGAAAACGCATATCGTGTCCCTGTCGTCCTCTTCTTTCGAGACTTTGAACGTCAGTCTTGCGTAAGAGGCGTACGAAAGTTCGTTGAGTTTGTTGTCTATCTGCGTCAATAACGAAAACACGTTATAGGCAAAGACGGTCCCGAGCAGAAACCACAAAAGGAGCCCCAGCGCAAGGCTCTGTTTCAGCGCGACTTTCCCTCTCAGTTTTTCAAACATCAAGCCTCCAGCTTATACCCCACGCCTCGGACGGTGACGATCTTGACAGAAGAGGCAAGATACTCCAGTTTTCTCCGCAAGAAAGAGACGTATACCTCGATATTGTTGTACTCGGCGTCGGAGTCGTATCCCCAGAGTTTGATGATGAGTTCGTCCTTTGTCACGACAAAACTCGGCCGCTCCAGCAGATAGATCAACAGCTCGCTCTCTTTTAGCATCACTTTTACTTTCTTGTCCCGACAGCGAAGCTCATAAGCGGAGACGTTGTACTCCAGATCGCCGAAGGTGCGCACGTTCTCGTTGAGGACGTTGGTCTTGCGCCGTAACAGGGCGCGGATCCGGGCGAGAAGTTCGGGCGTGGAAAAGGGCTTGGCGAGATAGTCGTCGGCGCCCATGTCCAGCCCCTTTACGCGGTCGGACACGTCGCTCCGCGCCGTCAGGACCAAAACGGGCGTGGTGACTTTCTCCTCCCGGAGGCGTTTTAGCACCTCGAATCCGTTCAATTTCGGCAGCATCACGTCCAAAATGATCACGTCGTATCGGTCGCTCAGCCCGTACTCATAGCCGCTCTCCCCGTCGTAGACCGCGTCAACGACGTACTTCTCCTGCTTCAGGATATGCGTCAACGCCTCGGAAAGCTTCCGTTCATCCTCGATTAACAATACGTTCATGCCGGCTCCTTTGAATACTGTTTGTGCCTATCTTACCGCAAGTAACTTAAATTTGTATTAACGGTATCATTGTACTACGAAACGTCCGGGCGTGCAAGCACCCCCGAAAAGCAAAGCGCGTCTGACGCTTTCGTTTGACATTCGTCGAAAAATAGACTACAATTTTTTTGAGAAGAGACAAGGGAGGGACCTATGTACGACGGAAAAAAGATCGATATGCATGCGCACATCTATCCGGCGAAGATCGCGCTGAAGGCGATGCACAGTATAGAGGCTTTTTACGGAATCGACGCGGTGGAAAAGACCGACGGCACGCCGGAGACTCTGCTCGCTTTAGGCAAGAAGGTAGGAGTCGAACGCTTTCTCGTCCACTCCACGGCGACCAAGGTCGAACAGGTCGGAAATATAAACGATTTCATCGCCGAACAGATCCGTCTCCATCCGGAATTTATCGGATTCGGCACGTTGCACTTTGCTATGACCGCCAAAGAGGTGACCGCGGAAGTCGAGCGCGCCAAGTCGATGGGGATCCGCGGGATAAAACTCCACCCCGACTGTCAGCACTTTTTGATCGACGACCCGGTGATGGACAAGATCTACGCCTCCTGCGCCGACTACGATATGCCCATTCTTATGCACACCGGCGACGACCGCTACGAAAACTCCCGCCCCGAAAAGATGGTCGCCACGGCGAAGCGTTTTCCCACGGTCAGATTTATTGCCGCCCATTTCGGCGGATACTCCTGTTGGGACAGTCTGGATGGCTATTCGGACACCCAAAACGTGTGGTTCGATACCTGTAGCACCCTCTTCAAGATCGCCAAAGGAGAGCCGGAACGGTTGATCGAAAAGTTCGGCGCCGACCGCTTTTTCTTCGGCACGGACTATCCCCTGTTCGCCCACGAGCAAGAACTCGCCCGCTTTGCAAAACTCGACCTCGACGACGCCACGCAAGAAAAGATCCTCTACAAAAACGCAGTATCTTTTTTGAAATTATAATTTCCGACATATCAAAAAATCGCGCCTATCGCGCGATTTTTAATGTATCAATTGTTCCGAATCGGTATGAATACTTTGATTTATTATCGAAGTAAATACCGTTTTTTATTGTAATAAATTCATTTTATTGCTGATTATATCGATCATCTTGGGGCTTTTGATATATGTTTTGACCTCATTCATATTCACAATTTTGTTTTCGTTTATCATCGCTTGCAATGTGACTTCCGTATACATAACGTCAGGATACTTATCCATTCCTTCTTCAAAATCAAAATTCATTTCTTTGTTGATTCCATTTATCATTCCTTTATATAATAAACTTTCTTCACCAAAACACCGTTTCACGTCTTTTAAGTGTTCAAAGCCTATAATGATGTCTCTTACCGATATAAATTATCTTGTATTATTAACAAATACGCCACCGTTAAGTATTAATCAACACTAGTGCTTAATGCCCAATAATATGGCTGTATCGGGCACTGTTTCACCTAATTCCCACTTAGAAACGGCTTGGAAGCTAATGCATAATTGATCGGCTAATTCCGTTTGCATCAAATTGTTTTTGATCCTTAATTCTTTAATATAATTTCCTATTTTCAAATTGTCCATTCTTGGCTACCTCCTTTTTTCATGACTACATTACACGCCAAGTATTAAAACTCTACAATAACCGGTTACTTGAGCGGATTCTAGTTTTACCTGAAAAAAAGGCTAACCACGAATCGTTCATGGTTAGCCCGGTTTTGAAAAGAATTATTTATTTTGCTTTGCTATCGGTCGCAAAGCAAACATGGACGATCTTTTTTTGACGCGCCCCGATCAGTCGTCCGTCTTTTTCTCCGGCATCCGCGTCTTTTGGCAGGCGGGGCAGTAGCCGCCGCAGCCGCAACCGCAGTCGCAACCGACGACGCCCTTTTTCTTATTGCGGACGCGTTTGACGATCGTACCGACGATGACGCCGACGACTACGCCTACGCATGCTATTATGACGATGATTTCAAGAGCGCCCACTTCTTACTCCTTCTTTTTTGCGATCTTCAGTTTGTTGAAGTCGATCTTTCCCTTATTATAGAGGACGATACAAGTGATCGCAGCCGCCCACAGCGCCGCAAAGATGAACACCGTCCACCACCAGGTCCCGATCAGATAGATCATACAGGAGACAAGGTACGACGTCACCACCCAGAACAGGAGCGTCATCCGGAAGGACTTCTTGTTCGGAAGTTCGGCTTTGGCAGTCGCTACCGCGGCAAAGCAAGGAATGGTCAACATATTGAACGCGATGAAGGCGAGCAGCCCCGGCACATGGATCCCGGTCCCGGCGATCATCGCCGACACAGCGGCTATACCTCCGTCCACTTCGACGTCGATCACCGCCCCCGCTAAGCAAGCGCCCAAGGTCCCGAAGGTCGCAATGACGTTTTCTTTTGCGATCAGTCCGGTGACCGCCGCTACGACGAAGACCCAACCGTTAATCCCGAGCTGACTACCGAATCCGAGCGGTGTAAAGAGGGGCTGTATCAGTCCGCCGATACCGGCAAGAATACTGTTGTTGATCTGTTCGTCTTCCAGATATTGCCAGTTCCAACTGAAGTGGCTGACGAACCAGATGAAGATGGTGGACGCCAAGATGATGGTAAACGCCTTTTTGATAAAGTGTTTTGTCTTGTCCCACAGGTGGAGCATCAAGTTCTTGAACTGCGGCGCGTGATAAGCCGGGAGTTCCATAATAAAGGGTGGCACCTCTCCGCGCATCGTGGTGGAGCGCATCAGAATGACCGCCGCGATGGCGACTACCACGCCGAGCAAATACATCCCGTAGGTAATAAGGTCGGCGTTTCCCATCCCCAAGAGCGTCACGATACCGCCGGCGATGGCAGTCAGGATCGGGAGTTTTGCCCCGCAGGAGAAGAACGGTATGACGCGGATGGTCGCGGTGCGCTCGTTCTGATCGGCGAGGGTACGAGTATTGATCATAGCGGGAATACTGCACCCGAAGCCCATGATCATCGGCATAAACGCTCTGCCCGACAGACCGAATCTACGGAAAATCCTGTCCAGAATGAAAGCAACGCGCGCCATATACCCGCTGTCTTCCAGAATGGAGAAGAACAGGAACAGTAATAGGATCTGCGGCAGGAAGGACAACACCGAAGCAAGCCCCGCCCAAATACCGTCTACGATGATACCGCTGACCCACGGAGCGGCGTTTGCCAACGCTTGAGAAAGGCACGCGCCGATAAGGTCTGTGAAGACTCCCAGCGTGCTCTGCAAAAAGACGCCGGGGCTGTAAAACCCTTCTTCCAGTCCGAAGAAGCTCTCAACTGTCACCCCGTCGCAGAACTCCTCTATGGCGGAGTCGTACTCCACTTCCTCCTCTTGTACCGCTTCTTCCTCCGCCTTGTCGAAGACTCCCATCTTGCCGAGATAGAACAAGTCCTCCGAGAAAGTCAGATGGAACACAAAAAACAATATCACCAAAAAGATGGGGATACCCCAAATCCTGTGCGTCAACACTTTGTCCGCCTTGTCGGACTTGGTGACTTTGTCCTTGCCTTTGTCCCTTTTGGTCAGAGCGTGCGAGTAGTTTTTGGAGATGTACTTATAGCGGGCGTCCGCGACGATCGCCTCGAAGTCGGCGCCGAACACGTCGTCTTTGAACGTCGCCTTGAATTCTTCCACCATCTTGGCGGAATCGGGGTGCGCCGCCACTTCCAGTTCGTCCAGTTCCGCCAGTTTGACCGCGTGGAAGAGGGCGTTGTCCACGCCGCTGTGCTTCAAGCCGATCTTGCAGTCGTTAATGAGGTGCATCAGTTTGGTGCCTTCCAAAACCGTCGCGCCCTCCCTCTTCGACAAGGAAGCGGCATAAGCCTGTTTCATCAATTCGTCCAGCCCTTTCTCTTTCAGGGCGGAGATGGCTACGACCGGCAGTCCGATCTTCTTGGACAGTTGGTCCACGTCGATCTTGTCCCCGTTCTTTTCCACTTCGTCCATCATGTTGAGGGCGATCACGACCGGCACGTCGATCTCCATGATCTGCGTGGTCAGATACAGGTTCCGCTCCAGGTTAGTCGCGTCGATGATGTTGATGACGCAGTCCGGCTTTTCATCCAGAATAAAATTACGGGAGATGACTTCTTCCGGCGTGTACGGCGAAAGGGAATAGATCCCGGGTAGATCGACGATGGAAATGGGCTCGTTCAGTTTTTTATACGTCCCCTCTCGTTTGTCCACGGTGACGCCGGGCCAGTTGCCGACGTGTGCGGTCGATCCGGTCAGATTGTTAAAAAGGGTGGTCTTGCCGCAGTTCGGATTGCCGGCTAAAGCAAACTTTTTCATTGTTTGATCTCCATAACGACCGCTTCCGCCTCGGTCCTGCGCAAAGTGAGTTCGTACCCGCGGATCGTGACCTCTATCGGATCGCCCAAAGGCGCGACCTTTCGCAGATACACTTCCGCGCCGGGCGTGACGCCCATATCAAAAAGGCGACGGCGAATTTTTCCTTCTCCGACGACCGCTTTGATGACGCCGGACTCCCCTACCGAGAACTCGTTCAGTTTCTTTTCCATATCTTTCTCCTTTTTCCCGCGCGAAGCGGCTTGTCTTACGTCGGGATAGCCCCTATATGCGGACGAAAATTTTCGTCGCCATCGTCTTGTCCAACGCCAGTCTCCCGTCTTTGACGAGCAGGATGACGCTCCCGCCCTCCTCAGACAGGACGCGGACCTTGGAGTCGATGGTGATGCCGAGGTTTTCCAAGTGTTTTTTCGTCTTCTCTTCGGTCATGATCTTGACGACGGTGACGTCGGTATTGAGCGGTGCCATGACGATAGGCATATCTTCTCTCCTCCGCCCGGCGGGGGACCCTTCCCGCACGGACCCTTTTGTGATCGGATTCATTATACTTATCTTTCTCCCCGCCTGTCAAGTTAACGCGGGTGATGTGGAGGATAAACTTATTTTTATCGGGGCTTTTCTTTGCGCTTGCAAAAAGCGAAAAAAATAGGAATTGCTTTTTTCCGACGGTTATACTATAATGTAAAAATACATAAAAACAAATATATCGCCCGCGCAGGCAAAGAGGTAGACAATATGCCCGAGATTCGAGAACCGAAACAAAAACGATCCATCGAGACAAAAAAGAAGATCATAGCCGCCGCCTACAAACAGTTTTCCGAAGTGGGGTACTACTCCACCAATACGGCGGAGATCGCCAAAGAAGCCGGCGTGTCCACCGGCATCGTGTACGGGTACTTCAAGGACAAGAGGGATATCCTGCTCGACGTGAGCGAAGTCTATCTCAAAAAAGTCTACGCCCCCATTCTGAAGATGCTGGACTCGGTGGACAAGATATCCGACCGCGAGGCTCTCGTCGTCTCCGTATTGGACGGCGCCATCAAGGCACACAAAAAGAATGCGAAGATGCACGAGGCGCTACACTCGCTCACGCACACCGACGAGGCGGTCAACGCCAAATTTATGGCGCTGGAGAGCGACGTAACCGAACAGTTCTTTGAAAAGTTGACCGCAATCGGCTATGCCCCGGACGGACTGCGGGAGAAAGTACACCTGTCTATGAATCTCATCCAGTCCTTCTGTCATGAATTCGTATACGACAAGCACGCCTATATCGACTACGACAAAATGCGCGGATACGTCGAGAAGATTTTGCTCGGACTGCTTCAAAAGGTCGGATAATCCGATCGATCCCCTGAAAAAACGAACTCCTTCGCCCCTGTATCGAAGGAGTTTTTTATTGTCACCGATCGGAACCCTTTTCGTAAAAGCGATAGTCCGACTTGCCAAAAGAGGTCTTTTTGATCCGGTCCGTATACTCGACGACACGCGGCACGGCGTAGCGCGACAGTGACCTTTCGATGGACTTGTTCAGTCTCTCGGTCAACCCTTTTTTGTCGTCGGTCTCCGCCACAACGAGCAGCTTTATCGCGGGCTTATCTTCATACACGATCCTGACCGCGACCGCATCCCGAACGGAGGGGTCTTTTGCGGCGATCTGCTCCACCTGTCCGGGGAAGACGTTGTTCCCGCCGATCTTGATCGTCCTCTTTTTTCTGTCAAGAAAGTACAAGTCTCCGTCCTGCAAAAAGCCCATATCCCCCGTCGGAAAGTACTCCTTGCCGTCGAGCTCTTCGATCGGGCAGACGATCCGTCCGTCGCTCTCCAGATATCCCATCATCATGGACCTTGCCCGCAACAATATCTCGCCGTCGCGCACGCGGATCTCCGCGCCCGGGAGAGGCTGTCCGACGGAAGAATTGTTCGGACGGGCAACGTTAATCGTGACGACGCCTGCCGTCTCGCTCATGCCATACCCTTCCATAATGGGGGTAAAACAACCGTTCTTTTGCAATATCGACTCGAAGGCATCTTTGACGTTTTTGCCCAAACGATCCCCGCCGCAAAAGATCAGGTCGAGGTTTTTAATGAAATCCCCCGAAAACCGCTCCTCTTTACTCAATTTGCGGAACATAGACGGCACGCCGGCAAGGACGCTCACGCGCGTTCTTTTCATGATAGACACAGCTTTCTTTGCCGAAAAACGCGGCATGGGCAGACAGCGTATCCGACTCATCGCAAGGTGGATCCCGATCCCCAGACCAAAGCCGTGAAAAAGAGGCAAAGCCGCCAGCATCCCCATCTCCGGGTCGGCGTCGGTGACGCCTCTTACGGCGGTCATAACGTCGTCCACGAGATTGTTTAACGCCTCGCCGGACAATACGACCGTCTTCGGCTCTCCTGCCGTCCCGGCGGAATGGAGCAAAAACGCCGGACTCGTCCCGTCTCCCTCGCCGTACCCTTGCGGTCGGGGGAGGCACTTTCCCGCGCCGAGCGCTTGCGTATAAGTGGACGGCAAAAACGGCGACAACAAAAAGAAAAACCTGCTCCGCCCGTATTCGGTCAGACCGCAATAGATCTTGACGGCGGAGACGTCTTTGACTTTCTTTTTTAAGTTGGGCAACAAAAACAGTACTTTGGTCTCCCCGATCGCCTCTTTCAGGCTGTCTTGTCCCAATTTCGGCGAAACGAGATTGACGATCGCGCCGATGGACTCGGCGGCGTACAGAGCGACGATCGCCTGCGGAATATTGGGCAAGGCGATGGTCACGCGGTCTCCGCGCTTTACGCCCGCGCTGGCAAGATACGCCGCAAGGTCGGACGTGCTTTGCATAAACTCTTGTCCGCTGACGCTCTGACCACGATAAAAGATCTTTTCTCGGTCGGGCAGGATCCGATCGGCTACATAACGAAAGGCGGTACTCACGCCGTCACCTCATTATCTTGCGCCTCTCCCGTCTGAAAAAACGGGACGCGCTTTTTCCACAACTTTTTTAACAACGCCTTCAAGCCGAACGAGGCAAGGACGCCGATCGCCGCGCCGAAGACGACGTCGGTCAGATACTCCCGTCCGGATATGATTCCTCCCAGCCCCACCAACACGATCAACGCGCCCGGCACGGCATAGAAGAAGGGCTCGTACTTCTTTGCTTGCGGAAAGAGTTCGGGCAGGATCGTAAGCGATAAAAGCGCGGCGTAAGAAGCCGTCCCCGCCGACGGGAACGCACGATAAAAATAGTCCTGCACCTCCCCGTCGTAGACGAGAAAGTCGGGGTTGTTATTGCCCAAATTGACGACGTACCAGGGCGTATAGCCGTCCGTCCCGACGAGCCCGTTGGCGCAGGCAAGGGTGGAGTACGCCTGTCTGGACCAGAGGTATTTGACCAGTTCGGTCAGACCTTGCGCGACGATCGTGGTCGCCAAAAAGACCGTCGCCGCGATCAAAAGGCGAACAAAGACCTCACGATCCGCCTTGCGCGTAGTCAAGAAGCCAAGAGAAAACAGAAAGAGCGCGAACACGGCGGCGTAGACGTAGTTCATCCCCCCCTCGCTGAAGAACTCTTCGACGAACCACCAACGGAGCAGATAGCACGCGGCAAGGAACAACACGAGCGCCGCGGGCTTGAGATATCGGTACAACTTATTCTTGCGTCCGATCGATCGATAGAGGACGAGGGAGGACAACGCCGTCACGAAATAGGTCGGAGCCTCGGCAAAATGGGTAAAAAAACGTCCGAAACCGTTCTGCCCGTCGTATAACGCGCGACTTATCGAAAGATCAAAGAACGTGCCTACGGAAATCAGCGCGACGAAAACCGCCGCAAGGACGGACGCGGCGACGATAGTCCCTTTCTTCATAGACCCTCCCGAAAAGAGATTGTATATGTCCATATTGTAGCACGAAAGGCACGCTTATTGCAATACGGACCGCGCCGAAACAGGCAAAATTTCCCACCGAAAAAAGGTATATTTTCGTGCTACTATGTACCCGAAGTAAAAACAGGGGAAAAAACTATGAAAAAAACACTCTTCTTGCCCATCGTCCTGTGCGCGGTCTTTTTCGGCGCTTGCGTGCCCGGCGGCACCGCCGCGACGACCGAGCCCGACGTTCCGGGGGCTCCTACAGAAGACCTCCCGATCACAGACCCCATCCCAAAAGAGGACCCGCTTTTATCGACGCCCGAACCGTTCGTCCTCTATCTCAAATCGACTGTAGCGGGACTCAACATCCGCTCCGGACCCGGGACCGCCTATTCCTCCCTCGGCACTTTGGACAAGGACGACATGGTCGCCTGTATCGCCGACGGAGAAGACTGGGTGGAGACCGTCTACCGCAATAAAAGAGCGTACGTCGCCAAAAAATACGTCCGAAAGATCCTTTTGCCCCGCTCCACCGAAGAGACGGAGCGGGTCGTGTCCTACGGCTGCCGTTACCTCGGCACTCCCTACGTCTACGGTGCGGTGCGACTTCACGACGGGACCGGGCGACTCCTGTCCGCCTTCTCTCCCGAAAAATTCGACTGTTCGTCCTTGATGCAATTCCTTTTTTATTACGGCAAAGACGCGCTCCTGTCCACGACGACCCGCACGCAGGTGCTGCAAGGGAGCCCCGTACCGCTGTCGTCGCCCGAACGGGGAGATCTGATGTTTTTTACCAACGCTTCCCGTATAAACAAAACCGGAATCGAACGGATCGGTCACGTCGCACTGTACCTTGGCGAAGGATACATACTGCATACCGCCTCCGATCACGCCGTCATCGAACCCCTGTCGCCCGCCCGACAAAAAAACCTGCTCGCCGTCAGACGGATATAGCGATCGAGTTTAAACTGTTGAAGACGGCGATTGATGCGACCGCCCCGTCGCAAACCGTCAAATCGCGCCTTTCAGCGTCTCCGACAGACTGATCTTCGAGATCTTCAGACTCTCGATAAAGTACACGGCGAGATAGCTCACAAACCCCAACGCCATGATGACCGGATAGAGATAGGGCGCGACGTAAAAGCCGACCCAACCGCGCATTCTCAGCGGCACGATAGCGTTCCATAAAACCTTTATAAGAAGGACGCTCAGGAGCGTGTTGATCGCCAAAGATACCATCACGACGATCCCGGTGGGGACGTTGTACGCGCGACTGACCTCTTTGGTCTTATATCCGAGGATCTTCATCATGGAGATCTGTTTCGCGTTCTTTTCTATGACGATCTTCGCCAAAAGATAGATGAGCAGAGCAAACAGGATCACGGAGAAGACGGTGAACAGTAAGAACACGTCCCCCATCGAACTGGTCAACTGGTCGCTGGTCGTGGTCAGATCGTCGATGGTGATGGTCTTGTAGATCATTGCGTCCTCCACCGTAAGACGCTCTTTGGAGAGGTAGGATATGAGATACTCTTCGGACAAGAACGTCGCCAAAAAGTCCTCCGAAGGTATGAAGACGACGAGTGCGCCGTCGTTGGCGAAGACGTCCGAGACCGAAAAATCGTACTTCTTATCTCCGAACTTCTGCCCCATCGTAAAATGTGAGCCCTTGTTCAGACCGTACTTTTCGCTCATAGCGTTGTTGACGACGACTTTTCCCGACGTCAAAGAGAGTTTTTGCAGATACTTTGACTCTGCGCCCGTCTTTTCCACTCCGTAGATCATCACGTCGTCCAGCCCGTACGTCAACTGCGCGAAGTATAGCTTTTCGGCTTCGGCGTCGGAGACGGGCACGTCGGACTTGAGGACGGTCTGATAAGGTGCCAGCTGAGAAGCGATGACCACCTCTTTATAGTGCGATAGGAGCGGCGACATCATCAGTCCGAACAGTAGTATCACGCACGCGAACAGGGTCCCGAAAAACAGCGCGACGTACGTCCCGACGTTCTGTCCGATCACGCGGGCGCGGAATCGGGTCATAAAGGGCAGTTTCTTGCTCAAAGGCAGGACCTTTTGGGCGCGCTTTTTGCTCAACGTCCCACGCAAAAATTGCAGCGCGGGGACCTTGAGCGAGCGGACGAGAATGACGACGTTGATGCAGACGACGAGCGCGATGGGGATCACCGTCGTGAACAGAAAAGCCTTCGCGTTGTAGTACGTCGTATACGTCGGCAAAGAATAGGAGTGGTAGTACAATCGGACGAGGTAGTCCTTGAGCGCGGTATAGGCGAGTACGTTGCCGACGACGCCGGCGAGCAGCGTCACCGACGTCGGTAAAATGAGATAGTGCCTGAGAAGTTCCCCGTTTTTATATCCCATCGCCTTGAGCGTGCCGATACTGCCCATCTCGCCCTCGATCTGACTCTTGATCGACAGCGCGAACACGAACGCCAGCCCTCCCACGATGAGGATCCCGAAGATGAGCATCATCGTCAGGTCCCCATCTATATCGGTGATGGAAAAGTTTATGGCTTGGTTGTCCTCTTTTGCGAGATAGTCCGTCAGCATATTGCCGCTTTCGGCGGCGTACCGATACAGGCTCTTTCGTAAGTCGCTGTTCCTTGTGTGCGCGGTCTTCTCATCCAATCGCGTAAAAAAGCGATAGGCATAATTGTAGACAAGATTTCCCTCGTCCAATGCGTCAAACCCTTCGTGCGTCAGGATCGCTATTGTGAAAGTCTGCGCGTTGAACATTGTGTCGGTGTTCCTCTTGAACAAGCAGGAATAGTCAAAAAGGGATACGAAACCGCTTATTTTGTATACCTTATCTTTAATTTTATATTTATCTCCGACGGATATGCCGTTGTTTTCGCAGTAGAGACGGTCGAGGGCGATCTCGCTTGCGCTTTTTGGCAGAGCTCCTTTATGGACGCAGATCGTATCGACCTCCGTCCGATCGGACAAGTCGTAGATCCGCACGGTGTGCTTTTTGTCGCTTTGTTCTTCCTTATACTCCAGCGGATAGACCTTGATCGACTCGGTCCGTTCGATCTCGGCGATCTTTTCTTGACTTAACGAAAACATCGTCTGAAAGTGTCCGTCCTCGAGCATGTATTTCTCCTTCGCCTCGTTGTAGGTCCTGATCATAGAGTCGTTGCCGATCATATAGCCGGCGCAGAGCGCGATCGGCAGGACCAAAAACAAAAAAATGACGATATACTTGGGTAGATCGTGTACGAACTCCCTCTTGAGCCGTTTGTACAATGGATTTTTCATAATACCAATTCGCCCGCCTTGACCTTGTCGTTGTTTTTCTCATCGGAGACGATCTTGCCGTCCTTCAAGCGAATAATTCTGTCCGCCATCTTGGCGATGACCTCGTTGTGCGTGACCATGATGATGGACGTTCCGTATTCCTTTTTGACCTCCTCGATCAATTCGAGAATCTGTTTGGACGTGTCGCTGTCCAACGCCCCCGTCGGCTCGTCGCACAATAAAAGATCGGGATTTTTCACGATCGCCCGTCCGATGGAGGTGCGCTGTTGCTGCCCGCCGGAAAGTTGCGACGGGACCTTGTTCTCATGGTCGCGCAAGCCGAGGACCTCGATCAACTCGTCCACTTTCAGGGCGTTTTTGGACAGGTACGCCCCCACTTCGATATTTTCCCGGACCGTCAGATTGGGGATCAGATTGTAGGACTGAAAGACGTAGCCTAGGTGATTTCTGCGGAACAGTACGCGCTGTCTTTCCGTCATCCCCTGTATGCTTTCACCGTTGATCTCCACCGTGCCCGCGTCGGCGGACTCGATCCCGCCGATGATGTTGAGGAGAGTGGACTTGCCGCTGCCGGACGGTCCCAAGAGGACCACCATCTCGCCCTTTTCCATCGAAAACGACGCCCCGCTGAGGGCGTGCGTCACGTTGTCCCCCGCGCCGAAGTCCTTTCTGATATCCGTGATTTCGATAAACATATCTTACCTCTCTATTTTGTTAGTTGACGCTAACCTATTCTCAAAAAGAGCCGAAACGCTCTTTTTGAAAAAGTATATAGCAAAAAGACGTCCGATGTCAATCAAACGAACGTCTTTTGTGAACTTTTTTTCATATTTTACGGATCTTGTTTACGAATGAGTTGTATCGTGAAGCCGGCGTTGTCTCCGGATAAGTGCAGTTTGGCTATTTTTCCGTTTTCTTTGACGACGGTCGATGGATCCACGACGAATCCTCTCATCTCCAGGTAGTACACGCACCGCTCCAGATTGGGAGAGGAAAAGGCGATGTGTCCGAGATTGTCGTGTTTGCCGTCGCGGACGACCTCGATGCCGCAGACCTTGTCTTCGCTCTCGACGTAGACCTCGCCCGACAGTTTGGAAAAAGTCTTCAAGAGATTGGTCCCCGTGGCGTAGTCGGTATTGATGGCGACGTGGTCGAGTTTGATGTCCAGCATCTTGTTGACGCTCTCGCGGGCAATGCGCGTGATCTCCTGATATCTCTTTTGCTTAAGAAGTTCTTCAGGCACGATATAGGTCCCGCCGCAACAGAGGACTTTGTTAAAGGACAGGTACTCGTTGAGATTGTCGGCGCGGATCCCACCGGTGGGAATGAAGCGCATAAAAGGATACGGCCCGCTCAACGCGCGTAACATTTTGACGCCACCGAGGAGCTCGGACGGGAAGAACTTGACCACACGCAGACCTTTTTCGTACGCCTGCTCGATGTCGGTAGCAGAGCTGCACCCCGGAAAGACCGGCACGCCCAATTCTATACAGCGATCCACGACTTTGGGATTGAAGGCGGGGGTGACGATGTATTTGGCTCCGGCTCCCACGGCGTCGTTGACTTGTTCGATGGAGATGACCGTGCCAGCCCCGACCAAAAGGTTGGTCTTAGAGGAGATCATTTTTATGACGTCTCTTGCCGCGGACGTGCGGAAAGTGATCTCCACCACGTTGACGTTGGCGGCGGTCAAAGCCCCCATAAGCGGCAGTGCGTCTTTCACGTCGTCGATCTTGATGAGCGGCGTGATGCCTGCGAGCTCCAGCCTTTTTATTATATTGTTATAGTTCCTGTCGAATATTTCGTTTGCGGTGCCCACGATGCTCTCCCCAAATATACAGTATTTTGTCTTCAACAAAATTATACCACGAGGTTTGACAATGTTCAATACCCAATTCCTCTACGGTGCGGATTTTGGTGTTTTTTTACCTTTGTCGAATAATGTAGAAAAAAGGGGCTTTGACAGCCCCTTTTGCCATTCTTTTTATTCGTCGATATCCTTTGTCAATGCGGACTTCCGACGCGGAAACTCTATTTGCCGCTCTTGAGTTCTTTCTTGATCTGACGTCTCCACTTATAGTAGAAGAAGGAGATGATAAGAAGCACCACCGTGCACAACGCGCTCACCCAAGTCAGGGAGGAGACGTTCAGACTGACCATATTCTGCGCCATTTTGACGACCTTGGTGGCGTCCTCGCCGAGTTGATCGGAGAGTTTCGGCAAGATGACGTCGGACAGTCTGATGATCGTCATCGGCAGACCGATGAAAAAGACGTGTGGCATCCACCCGAACGCTTGCGGCAGACCGAAGAAGACGGTCTTGTTTTTCATAAAGAGTTTGATGATGATCTTGAGGATGACGTACGCCCAGCAAGCCATCACGAACAGGACGAACACGCCCAGTCCCATCAGCGCGTAGCCGATGTACTCGGTGTTCTCTTCCATCGTCCCGTTGATCTTTTCGGAGATGAAGTTCTTTAAGTCCTCTTCGGTCTCGATCTTCACTTTGTCCCCGTTGTCGTCCTTGATCCCGGCTTCGTCCATCATCCCGGCGACGATGCTACCGACCGAAAGATTGCCCTCTTCGTCGGCGAACTGTTCGATCACTTCGTCGTACTTGTCGAGGACCTCGTTCTTCTTCTCCTCCGCATTGGCGGCGGCTTGCGCCTTTTGCTCGTCGTCAAGAGTGTCCACGCCGAGCTTCTCTTTCAGTTCCGCCTCGGCGTATGCCTCGAGGATCTTATCCAACGTCTCGGAGTCCTCCAGTTTTGCCTTCAGGTCGTCCGTGCTCCCTCCGTCCAGGACGAGGGTGATGGTGTCCGAGAGCTCCGTCTTGAAGGTCTCGATGTCCTCCCCGGACACGCCGTACTGCTCTTCGAGGACCTTTTGCGTGTCGGTCCCCTCGCCGAGTTGCTTCTCGATGGCGTTTTTCGCCTCGTCCACCGCCTTGTTGACGACGGCTTTCGTGACCGTCTTCATAACGTCTTTCGCGGCGGAGAAAAGATTCTGCAATACGCTCGAGATCTCACGCTCCACGACCTGTTTGGTCACGGCGGTACGATCGCCGAAGATGGCGCTGATCCCATCGGAGTCCTTCAACGTAAGACTGAGCGGGATCGTTATGGAAAACTCCCCCAAAGCGGACACGTCCGCTTCCTCTCCGGCGATCTCCTCGACGTTCTTTTGATTGACGGTGAGGCTCAGGTCGATCTGCATAAAGCTCCCCAGCCACAACGTGACGATGGCAGCGACCGCAACCAAGACGATGATGACATTCGTGATGATTATTTTGCCGTTTTTCATGTCTTTCTCCCTTGTCTATTGATATTTTTTCCTATGAAAAATATGTCTTTTACGCTTTGAGCGCGATGTCTCCCACGCCGTCGAGAATATAGTGCGGACGATATGGGAAGACGGCGATGTTCTCTCTCGTGGATACGCCGGACAGGACCAATACGCTTGTCATACCGGACTCTATGCCGGCTATTATGTCGGTATCCATACGGTCACCGATCATCACGCTGTCCCCCGAGTGGGTGTCCAGCATATGTAAAGCCGTGCGCATCATGAGCGGATTTGGCTTACCGATGTAGTACGCCTGCCTTCCGGTCGTCAATTCGATCGGAGACACCAGCGCGCGGCAAGCGGGCACGTTGCCGTACTCGTCGGGATAGACGAGGTCGGAGTTGGTGGCGATGAGTCTCGCGCCCTTCTCCACCATACGCATCGCTTTGCACATATAGTCGAGATTATAGTTGTAGGTCTCGCCCACGACGACGTAGTCCGGGTCGACGTCGTTCATCGTGATCCCCGCGTCGTAGATGGCGTTGTAGAGTCCCGGCTCGCCGATGACGTACGCCGAACAACCGGGCGCCTGCGTGGACAAAAATTTCGCGGTGGCTTGCGCCGAGGTGTAGAAGTTCTCCTCCCCTACGTCCAGCCCCATACGCTTGAGTTTTCTCTGCAGTTCTTTCGGCGACTTGCCGCTGGCGTTGGTCAAAAACAAGAATCTCTTGTCCGACGCCTTGAGCCAATCGACGAACTCTTTCACACCGGGCAACAGTTGATTCCCGTGATAGATGACGCCGTCCATATCGCACACGAACCCGTGCTTGGACCGTAAAATATCCATATCAGACATATATATCTCCTTTTCCTACTCCGCTTCGACGAAGTAAACTTTTTTCATCTTTTGCGTTTGCAACGGTCTGTCGTTCCGATCCGTGCGCCCGGCGGCTATCTTATCCACCGTCTCGATCCCCTCCACCGTCTTGCCGAACGCGGCGTAAGAGCCGTCGAGGAAAGTCGCGTCGGCGTGGCAGATAAAGAACTGGGACGAAGCCGAATTGTTCATCATACTGCGCGCCATAGAGATCACGCCGCGCTTGTGGCTGAGCGGATTGTTGACGCCGTTTTTTATGAACTCGCCCTTGATCGTCTCTTCGCTCCCGCCCATACCGGTCCCGGTCGGGTCTCCGCCCTGGATCATAAATCCGGCGATGACGCGATGAAAGATCAACCCGTCGTAAAAGCCACGAGCAACCAGTTTTTTGAAGTTGGCGACCGTGATGGGCGCCGTCGTCGGGTCCAGTTCGAGGACGATCCCGTCCCCGCTCTCCATCTCGATCTTCACAAAATTCGTCTCAAAGTCCGTTTTCTTATAGCCCATTTTGCTCCTTTCTCGCCCGAAAACGCTTTCCCGAGCCTCTTTTCTCGCATTATAACAGAAAAAACGCCCTTTGTCAAAAGAACTTTCGCTATTGTCAATAAACAGTAGGTATATTTATAGTAAATACCGCTTTGCCATCGATCGGGTCATAAAAAAATGCCCCTTACGGGGCGAAACAAACGGACGGCTATTTGCCGAAAGTGTTGTTTTTCGACTTCTCCAACGCGGCGAAAAACGCCTTGTCCAGGTCGGAAAAACGGTACTCTTTGAGGTAGATGAGGACGTCCTCGTAGCGACGCAAGTCGTCCACGCAGGTCTTTTCCACCAGGTGATATTCCTCCAAGCGGTGCTTCGGCACCGCGCTGACGAACATATAGGCGTCGGGCAAGTCGGTCAAGAGATCGATCTTGCTGGCGCGGTCGTAGACGTAGACGCGCTTGTCGTTTTCTTCCAGTCGCTCCTCCCGTTTGACGTCGAACTGCGACATCGACGGCACATAGGGGTCGCCGTAGGCGATCTGGATATAGTCGGCAAGATCGGAAAACTTGATCTCCTCCGCCTGCGCCAAAGGATGCTTGGCGCTCATAATGAGTTTGTATGAAAACTCCACGATCTTTTTCCCCACAATCCCTTTCTCGCGGAACAGGGAGTGGAAAAAGGGCTCGAAGACAGTCTGATATCGGACCACGCCGAGGTGATAGTTCTCTTGCGTGAGATTGGTGATGGCGCGCATGGCGTTGGTCTCCCGATAGTAGATCTCGGTCGCCTTGTCGAAGTCTATCCCGCGCATAAAGTCGCGGAAGGCGTCGGCGATGTACCCCGACCGCTGGACCGACACCGAAAACTGCTGTCGGAATCTCTTCGCGTCCGAATACCTCCCCTCCACCAGCTCTACCCGCGCCAGAATATCCACCGCATAGGACAAAAACTCCTCTCCCTGCACGGTGGGCTTTATTCCTTTGGATGTGCGTTTGAAAATGTTGATGCCCAAAGACTCCTCCAGCTCCTTGATAGCGCGGCTGAGATTGGGCTGGTTCATACACAAATTTTCGGCAGCTTTGGAGATGGAGCCGGTCTTTTGTACCTCGACGGCGTATTTTAAGTGGTTCAGGTTCATACATTACCTCTCACGTCGCTATAAGACAAAAAGGCATAGCTACCGCTATACCAAAGTCGTCTTTCGTACTTGTCGGGAAAAACTTACGCTTGCGCTTTTTTGGCTTCGTCCAGAGCCTTGGACAAACGAGCCTTCTTTCTGGCGGCGTTGTTGATATGGAAGAGTCCGTCGCTCTTGGCTGCGTCGATCGCGGCGAAGGTAGCGGGGAGCAGTTCTTCCGCCTTGGCGACGTCTCCGGCGGCGATAGCCGCTTCGTACTTCTTGATGGCGGTCTTGACCGCGCTACGCTTAGAGGTGTTGCGAGCGTTCTCTTCACGGGTGATGAGGACGCGCTTCTTTTGAGACTTGATATTAGCCATTTATTTCTCCTTAAAAAACACAAGGTTTGTTTACGTATCGGTATTTTACCACAAATATTCCGAAAAAGTCAACCGTATTGCGTTATATATTTTCCCTTTCGGAAACAATAATTTGTATGGCAAAAATTTTTTCCGAACTGTTCGAGCCGACCTCCCTCTCTCCTGATTTTATCCTGTCCCGACGGGAGAGCAAGCGATATTTCGGCAAAATAACGATCTCCGAGACCGAAGCGAAGGACGGAGACTACCGATCTCTTCTGATAAAGTCCGACCTCTACGACGACGAAAGGCTACGGACTAAACTTTCGGAAGAGTTCTCGCGCGCTCTGTTATTCTATTTCGGAAAGTACCGCGTCGGACCCGGTGACAAAGTCCTCGTGGCGGGACTGGGCAACGAACACGTCACCGCCGACGCCCTCGGGTGCGCCGTGGTCGATCGTCTTGTCGTCACCTCGCACCTCTACGACGACGGCAAGGTGCGGAGCGCCTACGGCAACCTGTCCGCCGTCAAATGCGGCGTATCGGGCACGACGGGGATAGAGAGTTTTTCCCTTTTGTCCGCCGTGGTCGGACGAGAAAAGCCGAAGATCGTCCTCGCCGTGGACGCGCTCGCCTGCGGAAAGACGGAGCGGCTCGGTCGAGTCATACAACTCTCCGACGCGGGGATCGAGCCCGGCGGCGGCGTCGCCAATGCGAAACCGATCCTGAACGAACGCTCTCTCGGCGTACCCGTCGTGGCGATCGGCGTGCCCACCGTCATGTATGCGCGAAAGATCCTCGCGGAGTTTGCGAAAGGGGACTTTGCCGAGTCCGACGCTTTGCGCACCCTCACCGTCGCCGCCAAAGAGATCGACTATCAGATACGCGCCTACGCCGACGTCATCGCCGACGGGATAAACGAAGCGGTCCACGGAAAAGAATCGCGCCAAAGTCTCGCTCTTTTATAAACGCTGTAAAATCTTCCCTCAAAATCCTTGCAAAATAAAAAATCATCGTGTATAATAAGCAACAGTCAGTTATTTATTTGCTGGAGTATGGTGTAATGGCAGCACAGAGGCCTCTGACTCCTCTGGCGTAAGTTCGATTCTTACTACTCCTGCCAAAAAAATCCTCTTTTGTCTACCAAAAGGGGATTTTTTTAACGATATGTTCCGCTACCGCGGAACGTGATGCGTACCTTGTGCGTGATGTATGCTTAGAAAAGTGACGTGCACTTTGCGCGTGAAAAGAACACGTCACTGCGAAGTAAAACGGGCAACATCACTATGCCGCAAGGCATAACATTACTTGCGCCGCAGGCACATATATCACCCAAAAACCAAGGAGTCCAATCAATGTCGGAATCAAAACTCTGAGATCGATCCATCGAATTTCACGTTCAGAAAACAAACCTTGTTGAAGACCTGAAATCACCGCGCGAAACCATAGTCAAAAAATCAGACAGGACAAAAAAACAATGATCTGAATAAGCGTCAGTTTTTGCCGATCGCGCCTACCGGGCAACTTTCCAGCGCTTCGTCGGCGGCGCTTTTCGTCGCTTCGTCCGGGTCGGCGATCGCTTTGGCTAAGTCGTCGGCGTCCATCTCGAACACCTCCGGGCAGATCGTCGTGCAGAGTCCGCACCCGATACAAGTCTCTTTGTCTACATAATAAGTCATATCTACCTCCATACAAACCGAGAGTATTCCCTCGCTTCCTTTCAGTATACGACGCTTTTCCTCTTCAAAAGGGCTTTTGCAAAACCGTCCAAAAAACGACAAAAACTATTTACAAAACCTCTCGACAAACTCAAACGCCGCTTCCCACGCATCTTTTGCCACCCTGTTATGGTTGTTGATGACGAAGGCGTGATTGTCGGCGAATTTTGTACTGCCGTATTCTCCGCACGGCGTTCCGACTTCTCGGGAAAGTCGGGAGCATACGAGACGTCGCGGATCACGGTGACCCCGCTCAGAAGTTCTTTCGTCTTTTTGATTGGATTTTGCTTGTGGTAAAAAATCTTGTCTACCGCTAAAAACAAACGCTTGGTCAAGGTCATCTTTCGTCCTCCGAGTATTCGATAATAGTCTTTATCTCCGCTTGAGAAAATAATCTTGTCCCGCCGTTATTGTACCAAAGGCTACGGACCTTGTCAACCCGTTTTTCGACCGAAACCGACAAAAAACGGGCGACTCGCCCGTTTTTTGATCGAAAAGAATCGATCACTCAATCGGTTATTTCTTGCCGTACTTGGAATAATACGCCTCGACGAGGTGACAGCACTTGACCGACCACTTCCCTTCGACGAACAAGAAGCGATGGATCACTTCGTCAAAGGTTAGGTCCACCCCTTCGGTATTTTTCGTCACGATGGTATTGAGGGTCTTCAGATCCTGAAAAAGTTCGATCTCTTCGCCGTCTTTGGTCCCACAATAGGAGATCCTGCCGTCGGCAATGACCAATCTCCCGCGACCGCGTTCGACGAACTCGGAGCCGTTGGGAATCAAAAGTTTTACCTCTTTATCGAAGCGAAAATCCTCCCTTTCCAGTTCTTCCGCGCAGGACTGCTTTTCGTAGTCGTACCACAGATCCACCCGCTCGAACCCGACCGAATCGTCTTTCGGCAAAAGGTCGCCGTACTCGGTGTACTCCACCGCGTTGCCGCACGCCTTACAGCGCAGAACTCTGCCGTCTTCGACGACGTTTTCATACTCGGCTCCGCACTTGGGGCACTTGTAGAGGATATAGTTGAGGTTCTTTGCCGGCTCTTTCGACTTGTAGCGGATCTTGTTCTCCTTCTGATAAACGTGGTCGTTGAATTCCAACGCTTTCGCCACTTCTTCGTAGATCTCCTTGGGGGACTTTTGGCGGACCTCTTCTTGCGAAAACAAGGGGTACACCCGGGCATAGACTCTGCCCTTGCGACTCCCGCCGAAGTATCTCGGATGGGTCATATAGGACCCGTCGGTATGCAGTATGACCACCGTCGCGTCCAAGAACTTGACGAACTTGCCTATCCCCGTCGTCATCGGCAGTCCCTTGCCGTCCAAAGAGGTGCGACCCTCGGGATAGATGATGACGTTGTTGCCCGATTCGATCGCCGACTTCATGGCACGCATGGCGGATAGATCGATGGTACACTGATTTTTGGGAATGGCGCCGTATCTTTGAATAAAAGGACGGAGGCTCTTCCAGGTGAAGAGGTCCTTGCCCGTGACGATATTATATCTGCGCGGGAACAGCGCGATTTGACTGATCACCGCGTCGATGGTGCTGCCGTGATTGGCAAGACACAGTATCGGTCCCTTAACGTGACGCATCTGTTTTCGATCGATCTTTATGCGCCACTTGAGTCGGAAGTACCAGGACGCGACGATCACCGGAAACGTGTAGAGAAAAAACGACGGCTTGCGGACTTTTGTCCCGGATTGTTCTTTTTTCATATCAATCTCCGTTTGGGGCTCTTTATTTCAGGTTTTCGGGGTTCAAACAAAGAAGTTCGGGCAAAACAAACCGTCCGTCTTTGCGGATAAGAACGTCGTCGAACCAGATCTCTCCCCCGCCGTACTCCGGCGTCATAATGAGTACGAGGTCCCAGTGGACGGCGGACTTGTTTCCGTTTTCGCAGTCGTCGTAGCAGCAGCCGGGCGTGAAGTGGATACTGCCGGCGATCTTTTCGTCGAAGAGGATGTCCCCCATCGGCTTGGTCACATACGGATTGACGCCGATGGCGAATTCTCCGACGTACCGGGCGCCCTCGTCGGTGTCGAAGATGGCGTTGGCGGCGGCGGAATCGTTGGCGGTGGCTTCTATGATCTTGCCGTCCTTAAAGGTCAGCCTCACGTCCTTGAACTCGAAGCCGTTTTCGATAGACGGCGCGTTGTAGTGGATGTAGCCGTTGACGCTGTTCTTGACGGGAGCGGAATAGACCTCGCCGTCGGGGATGTTGCATTCTCCCGCGCACTTGACCGCGCCGATATTTTTGATACTGAAACTCAGATCGGTGTCTCGCGCGATCAGACGGACTTTGTCGGTGCGCTTCATCAAGTCCTGCAAGGCGTCCATCGCCTTGTTCATCCGGGCGTAGTCCATCGTACACACGTCGAGGAAATAGTCCTCGAACTTTTCCGTGCTCATCTTGGCGAGTTGCGCCATACCTTCCGACGGATAGCGCAGGATCACCCACTTGGTGGTCTCCACGCGGAGATTGCAGATGGGAGAGGCGTAGAACTTGTTATAGACCGTCTTTTTCTCCTCCTCCACGTCGGACAGTTCGAGGTCGTTGTTGCCGCCGCGGATCCCGATGTAGGCGTCCATCTCGCGCATACGATACGCTTCGTATTCGTCCATCTTCTTTGCCAGCTCTTCCGTCATTCCCTCGACCAATGTCCTCTTGACCCTGTTGTCGGTCATCTGCACGAAGGGCATCCCGCCCACGGCGTAGACTTCTTTGACGACCGCCGAGACAAACTCTGTCGGCGCGCCGATCGCGTCGATCAATATCTTCTCGCCCGCCTGCAAGCGGCAGGAATAGTTGACCAAAAGATGAGCCAATTTTTTGAGTCTTGCGTCGATCATATTCTTTTTTCCTCCTCTCTATATGATTCCATTGTTTTTGATCGTAATGCAAAAAGACGGCTTTTCGCCGTCGTTTTTTTATCCCTCGATGACTTTGACGAAAAAGTTCCTGCTTCTTGGCGGGTCGAACTCGGCAAAATACACGTCCTGCCACCGTCCGAGGATGGGCTTGCCGTCGGTCACGATCAAAGTCTCGCTCGCGCCGAGGACGCTGCATTTGACGTGTCCGTCGCTGTTCCCTTCGTCGTGCCGGAACTCCGGAAAGCGCGGAAAAACCTTCTTCATAGCAAAGATGACGTCCTTAGCCACGTACTCGTCGGCGTTTTCGTTGATGGTGATTGCGGCGGTGGTATGCGGACAGTAGACAAGGCAGATCCCCTCTTTGACGCCGCTGTCCGAAATAGCCTGTTTCACCTGCGCGGTGATGTTATAAAAAGCCTGTTCGTCGGTCTTCAGATCGAATGTGTACACTTTGGTCATAGTCTCTCCGAGTAAATATCTGTTTTCCGTATCATTATACACTAAGATAAAGTAAAAAACAAGCGTTTCGCCCGCTGACGACAAGCGTCGCAAGGAATCCCATTGAGAACGCGTTCGATCGACAGGAGGCTTCTAAATATATTGCCCGGTAAAGCTCTCTTTGACTTTTTTGACCTCTTCCGGCGTGCCGGTCGCCACGACGGTCCCTCCGCCGTCCCCGCCTTCCGGTCCGAGATCGACGAGATAGTCCGCCACCCGTATGACGTCGAGATTGTGCTCTATGACGACGACGGTGTTGCCCGCGTTGACCAAGCGGTCCAGGATCCCGATCAGTTTTTCCACGTCCGCGACGTGCAATCCGGTCGTAGGCTCGTCCAGTATATACAGGGTCTTTCCGGTGCTGCGCTTAGACAGTTCGGTGGCGAGTTTTATCCTCTGCGCCTCCCCTCCCGAGAAGGTCGTTGCCGGCTGACCCAGTTTGATGTACCCCAGTCCTACGTCCTGCAAAGTCTTGATCTTGTTATAGATGCGGGGGACGTTTTCAAAGAACTCCACCGCTTCGTCCACCGTCATATCGAGGACGTCGTAGATGGACTTTCCTTTGTACTTGACCTCCAAAGTCTCCCTGTTGTACCGCTTTCCTTTGCAGACCTCGCAGGGGACGTACACGTCGGGCAAAAAGTGCATTTCGATCGTGATAATGCCGTCACCGGTGCAGTTCTCACACCGCCCGCCCTTGACGTTGAAGGAAAATCGTCCCGCGCCGTACCCTCTCGCCTGTGCGTCGGGGGTCTTGGCAAACAGCTCCCTGATATAAGTGAACACGCCGGTGTAGGTCGCCGGGTTGCTCCGCGGCGTGCGACCTATGGGGCTCTGATCGATGGCGATGACTTTGTCGAGGTACTCCGACCCTTCTATCTCGTCGCAGTCCCCTTCCGGCAGACGACTCCTGTTCAAGAGATTGGAGAGTTTCGGATACAGGATCCCGTTGACCAAACTGGACTTGCCGCTCCCGCTGACGCCGGTGACGACGTTGAGCGTGCCGAGTCGGAAGGAGACGGATATATTTTTGAGGTTGTTTTGCCGGGCGCCCTTGACGGTGAGGAGGTGTCCGTTGCCCTCCCGACGGACTTCGGGTATGGCTATCTTCCTCCTGCCGGAAAGAAAATCCCCCGTGACCGACCGGGTGCAGTCCATCACGTCCCGCAAGGTGCCCGCGACCACCAGTTCTCCCCCTTTGAGCCCGGCTCCGGGTCCGATGTCCACGATGTAGTCCGCCGCGCGCATCGTGTCCTCGTCGTGCTCGACGACGATGAGGGTATTTCCAAGGTCGCGCAGTCTCTTCAGCGTGGCGATCAACTTTTCGTTGTCTCTCTGATGCAGACCGATACTCGGCTCGTCCAGAATGTACAGGACGCCCATCAGTCCGCTCCCTATCTGCGTGGCGAGTCGGATCCTCTGCGCTTCCCCGCCCGAAAGCGTCGCGCTGGCGCGACTGAGCGTGAGGTAATTGAGCCCGACGTCGTTGAGGAATTTCACCCGCTCGCCCAACTCTTTCAGAATGGGTTTCGCGATGATCTTGTCGCGCTCGGTCAGGTCCAATCCGTCGAAAAAGGCGGGGAGTTTGGAGACCGACAAGTCGGTCAGATCGGCGATATTGAGCCCGCCGACGGTGATGCCGAGGACTTCTTTTTTCAGACGCTTTCCCTTACAGCACTCGCAGGGACGGGCGGTCATCAGCTTTTCTATATCGGCGCGGACGCCCTCCGATTGCGTCTCGCGGTACCGCCGCTCCAAATTGTTGACGATGCCCTCGTAGCGCATATTGTAGCTCATGGAAAAGTTCTTCGTGTGCGCGGTCAACTCCAACTTTTCGTCCCCGTTGCCGTACAGGACGATATCCTGGTATCTTTTAGGCAGATCCTTGAAAGGGACTTCCAGCGAAAAACCGTACTTTTTGGAAAGCGCGCGGAACTGCGACATCGTCATCCCCACGGCGTCCAGATTCCAGCCCGTACACTTGATGGCGCCCTCCGCAATGGACAGAGAGGGATTGGGGATCAGTTTATTGACGTCCAATTCCGACTTGAATCCCAGCCCCGAGCACGCCTCGCACGCGCCGTAGGGGGCGTTGAAGGAAAACAGTCTCGGGTTGATCTCCCCGATGGAGATCCCGCAGTCCGGGCAGGAAAAGTTGGTGGAATAAGCGATCTCTTGCCCGTCGTGCTCGATATCGACGAGTCCTTCGGCGAGTTTGAGCGCGGTCTCGATACTCTCGGTCAAGCGCCGATCCAACCCCTCTTTCATCACCAGTCTGTCCACGACGACGGAGATGGTGTGCTTGAGATTTTTGTCCAGTTTAATTTCCTCGTCCAGTCCGTAGACGGAGCCGTCCACCTTGACGCGGGCGTACCCAGACTTACGCAGGGATTCCAACTGTTTGACGAACTCCCCCTTTCGTCCGCGGACGATGGGAGCCATCACCAAAAACTTCGCCCCCGAAGGGAGTTTTTTTACCTCGTCCACAATCTGATCGACGGTGATGGAGGTGATGGGCTTGCCGCACTTGGGACAGTGGGGCAGTCCGATATTGGCGTACAAAAGGCGCAGATAATCGTATATCTCCGTCACCGTGCCAACTGTGGAGCGGGGGTTCTGCGAAGTGGTCTTCTGGTCGATGGATATGGCGGGAGACAGACCGGTGATGCTGTCCACGTCCGGCTTGTCCATCTGCCCCAAAAATTGTCGCGCATAGCTGGACAGACTCTCGACGTACCGCCGCTGTCCTTCGGCAAAGATGGTGTCGAACGCAAGACTCGACTTGCCGCTGCCCGACAGTCCGGTGAAGACCACCAGTTTGTCCCGGGGGATGATCACGTCCACGTTTTTTAAGTTGTTGGCGCGGGCGCCTTTGATGATGATATCGTTCATTCTGTCTCCTTCTTGTCCTCTTTCGTATTCCTTTCCGAAAAGGAGTTTTCCCAATGTTTATTTTTTCAAAAGCGAACGCAATTCGGCGATCTCGTCCCGAAATTTGATACAACTCTCGAAGTCGAGTTGCGCGCTCGCCACTTTCATGAGCCCCGTCAAGCGTTCGATCTCCTTGGTGACGTCCTTTTTCGACATCTTCTCCCCGCCTTTGGCTTTGGCAGTGATGACCACGTTGTTTTTGATCTCCTTGTAGACCGTCTTCGGCGTAATGCCGTGTTGCTTATTGTAGGCGATCTGATACTCTCTGCGTCGGTCGGTCTCGTCTATCGCCGCTTTCATACTGTCCGTCATGACGTCGGCATAGAAGATGACCCTCGCGTCGGCGTTACGCGCCGCTCTGCCTACGGTCTGAATAAGAGAGCTTCGACTGCGTAAAAATCCCTCTTTGTCGGCGTCCAGAATGACCACCAACATCACTTCCGGTATGTCCAGCCCCTCCCGGAGGAGGTTGATCCCGACGATGACATCGGTCTCGCCCCGTCTTAGAGCGGTGATGATCTCGATCCGCTCCAACGTATCGATGTCGCTGTGCATATAGGTCGCCTTGATGTTCCGTTCGGCAAGATACAACGTCAAACTCTCCGCCATCTTCTTGGTCAGCGTGGTCACCAATACGCGACCGCCCTTTTCCACCGTGGCGTATATCTCCCCCACGAGGTCGTCTATCTGCCCCTCCGTCGGGCGGATCTCGATGGGCGGGTCGATGAGCCCCGTCGGTCGGAGCAACTGCTCCACGATCCGGCTCTGCTCGCGGAGTTCATACTCTCCCGGAGTTGCACTGACGCAGACGATCTGCGAGTAGCGCGCCGAGAACTCGTCAAAGTTGAGCGGGCGATTGTCGTAGGCGGACTTCAATCGGAATCCGTATCCGACGAGGTTGTCCTTTCGCGCGCGGTCTCCCGCATACATACCCCGTATCTGCGGCAAGGTCATATGCGACTCGTCCACGAACATAATAAAATCGTCCGGGAAATAATCCAACAGCGTAAAGGGCGGCTCGCCCGGCTTTCTTCCGTCAAAATAGCGGGAATAGTTCTCTATCCCGGAGCAATAGCCGATCTCCCGGATCATCTCCATATCGTAGTTGACCCGCTCGCGGAGCCGCTGCTCCTCGATGAGTTTGTCCCGGTCCCGGAAGGAGGCGCACTCCTCGATCATGTCCGCCTTGATCCTCTCGAGCGTTTTTTCCACTTTCTCCTCGCCCACGACGTAGTGGCTCGCCGGAAAGATCGCCGCGTGACTAAGCGTCGAGATCGCCTTGTTGGTCACCGGGTCGAACTCGCAGATCCTCTCTATCTCGTCCCCGAAAAACTCCACCCGGATCGCTATGGAAGAATTGTTGGAGGGGAAAATTTCCAAAACATCTCCGCGCACACGGAAGGAAGAACGCACAAAGTCGATATCGTTCCGTTTATATTGCAAACTGACCAGTCTGTCGATCAGTTTGTCTCTGTCCACCGTCGTATTGGGACGAAGGGAGATCATCTGCGAAAAGTACTCTTCGGGTGCCCCAAGACCGTAGATACAGGACACCGAAGCGACCACTATGACGTCCCGTCTCTCCCCGAGAGACGCCGTCGCCGAGTGGCGCAACTTGTCGATCTCGTCGTTCATCGACATATCTTTTTCGATGTAGGTGTCGGTGGAGGGAATGTACGCCTCGGGGCGGTAGTAGTCGTAGTAGGACACAAAGTACTCCACGCGATTGTGCGGGAAGAGCTCCTTAAACTCATTGCAAAGCTGTGCGGCGAGGGTCTTGTTGTGCGCGATCACGAGCGCGGGGCGATTGAGCCTTGCGATCACGTTCGCCATCGTAAAAGTTTTGCCCGATCCGGTCACGCCCAAAAGGACCTGCATACGCAGACCGTCTTCCACGCCCTCGACCAGTTTGTCAATCGCCTGTTGCTGATCGCCACAGGGCTTGAACTTAGTCACCAATTCAAATTTTTCCATCAGAATATCGCGTCCAATATCGCCTTTATCACAAAGCCCAATATGGCTATCAATATCGCCGTCACGACGCGGATGAGAAGTTTTCTCCGGCTGACCTTGCGGTCGCGCAAATAGCTGATCCCGTTTTCTTTGAGCGTGATACAATAGATCGGCTCGCCCGAAGAAGTACGCGCGCGGTCGCACTCGAAGTAGCTGTCCAGCGTGAGCTGGTTGAGGACCTCTTCCAGATCCGACTCCTTGAAGTCCACGCCATAGGGTATCTTGCTCAAGAGTTCGAGCGGAGTGACCAGACACTGCCCGTTCTGCGAGCGGCTCGCCTTTTTGTAGATGACGTTCATCAAGACTTTTTCTTTCTTACCGAGTACCATCTTTCTCCCCTATGCGCCCAGTCTCCCGAACAAGAACGCCACGATCGCGGCAAGGAGCCCGCCCAAAAAAGAACTCCCCGCGCAGACGAGCGCGAGCTTCTTAAACGAGACCCCCGTGGTCACGATCGGAGTCTTTTCCGTCTCGTCCTCCTCCGTCGGGACGGGCGTGCGGAGTTCGACCTTGTTCCCCGCTTCCTCCGCCGCCGCTGCCGCGGCGATCTCCGCTTCTTTCAACTTGTCGGCGCGCACTCTGCCCTTGGGTCGGAGCGCCACGCAATAGCTCTCCGCGTCGGAGTAGCGGACCACCAACATATCGTTGACCTCCAACGCCTGAATGCGTTTGTCCAGTTCGCGCGCGTCGAGAGCGCCGTCGGTCAGGTCGATGATCTCGCCCTTGCCGACGACGAGATTCTCGTTCTCGCCGGTCATGGACGCCAGTATGGTGAGGATTTTGTCGTTCATGTCGATCATATTACAGTTTGATCCTTTCGTTGATCTTTCGCATCAGGTCTTCGTCGATCTTGACGACCCGGCGGTCATAGGACAAAAGACCGTTGCACTCGTCTTCGACGTCCGACACTTCGGTATACACCGTCGCGGACAGACCTTTTGCGATGCGGTCGTGTACCTTATCGAAGAGTTTTTCCATCGCTTTCTCGAACTTCTCCTGCTCGTAGTACTTGCGATAGCCGAAGAACTTTTCCTCATTGTACATATGTCCTTTGATCTGCATCGAAAACCCGCCGAACTCGGACAGAACGATGGGACGCTCGTCGTTTTTGTCATACTTCGGGAATTGCATCGCCGTGAAGTAGATGTGGAAACTGTTAAGGTCGCCTATTCCCTGATCGTGCCAACCACTGGCGTGGTCGATGATGCGGGTATTGTCGCGTTGCTTGAAAAAGTCGTACGCCTTCACCGCGTCGAACTGTCCCCAGCCCTCGTTGAAGGGCACCCATACCGACAGACTGACCACGTTGTAGAGTAAGTCGATCATCCTTTCGGCGTCGACGTAGTACTCTTGTCTGCCCTTTTCGTCCTCGCGGGAGAAGTACTTATACCTCTTTTCGCCGTCGTGTGCCATAAACCGCTTGGCCAAGAACGCCAGCGTGAACGCCGGCCGGATCATGATGGGGAAGTTGCTGTAAATGCCGCCGCCGTTGATCATATCCTGCCACACCAACATTCCGATGCGGTCGCAGTGATAGTACCAGCGTAAAGGTTCTATCTTGATATGCTTGCGGAGCATATTGAAGCCCATATCCTTCATCTTTTGGATGTCGTAGATCATCGCCTCGTCGCTCGCCGGCGTATACATACCGTCCGACCAATAGCCTTGGTCGAGGAGCCCGTTGTGGAAATAGGGCTTGTTGTTCAAAAACAGTCGGCTGATCCCCTCTTTATCTTTGCCGATAGAGAATTTTCTCATACCGAAGTAGGTGCCCACCTCATCGCAAGAGGTCGTGATCTTGGCGTCGTACAAGTATGGGTCCTCCGGGCTCCAGCAGGAGAACTCTCCCATCTCGACGACGGCTTTTCCGTCCACGATCGCCGCGCTCGCTTTCGGCTCGCCCTTGTCGAAGACGTCGATCCTGGCGCTCTCCACGCTCTCGGCGAAGGTGAGTTCCACCGTCAGCGTCCCGGCGTCGATATCGGGGGTCAACTTGATCCTTTCGACGTTGTTTTTGCAGACCTCTTCCAGCCATACCGTCTGCCAGATCCCCGACTGCGGGGTGTACCAGATGCCGCCACGCTTGCTCGACTGCTTGCCGCGCGCCTGCGTGCCCTTGTCGCCGGGGTCGGTGACTTCGACGATGATCTCGTTGTTGCCCTCTCGGATCGCGTCGGTCACGTCAAAACTAAACGGCGTATACCCGCCCGTGTGGGACCCGACGATCTTGCCGTTGAGTCTGACCATGCACTCGTAGTCCACCGCGCCGAAATGAAGCAGAACTTTTTCGGCGGTCTTATGAAACTCGAACGTCCTTCTGTAGTACAATTTGTCCTCGTCCGTCACGATCTTTTCCACGCCGGACAGAATGGTCTCCGGGCTGTACGGCACGAGGATCTTGCCTTGATATCCGCCGAAAGGCGCGTCCTTTTTTTCGATGGCGTAGTCCCAAAGCCCGTTGAGATTGATAAAACTCTTGCGGGTCATCTGCGGACGGGGATAGTCGTTCAGGGGTAAGTTCTTGTCCATCGTCTCGGCAAAGGGCGTAAGCAATTTCTTCATGTCGGTACCTCCGCTTATTCTATAGAATTATTTTTTAGTATATCATAACGCGCACGCCAATGCAAGGAGAAAAGCTATTTTCGATATCGGCGGGTCCCGTCCGGCACTTTTTTACGCGGTCCGATATCGCTCGGGACGCGATCGTCGCCGAGGTGGATCCGACAAAACACAAAATAAAACTACGACTTCGGGGTCCCGAAAATGAAATAACGGTCTGCCAAAACAGACCGTTTGTTTGAAAGTTCATCTATCCTTATCCGTTCTTTTTCAGGTGCAGTCTTCGCAAGACGTAGTCGAGGTAGAACCGGAAGTCCTCGGTCCGACAATACGCCGCGAGGAGAATGCCGTTGGGAATAACAAGACACGCCGCGACGCGGATCATAAAGGACGCGAACGACCCGTCCAAGAGTCCCGACAGATAGTAGCCGCCCACGCAAAACGCCGCGGTAAACAGAATGTTGATACAGTGTCGGATCCAATAGACCTTGACCGACGCGTGCAGTTCGTACTTGTGCAAGACGTGCGGCTCACGCCACCAGATGGTAACCACGCACGAGATAATGGTCCCGACAAATATCCCCGTAATACCGATGGCTTGGACCAGCAAAACGGACGCGACCAGATTGATCGCCGCCTGCAAAAACGGTCTCCAACGATCCTTGATAAACAGTCCGCTCGCGGTGATGTAGCTGTTGGTGACCCAGCGGGAATTGTTGATGAAAAAGCTCGCCGACAGAGCCGCCACCGTGGACATAGACAGGAGCATATCCTCCCCCTGCCAGAGCCGAATGAAAGGATTGATGAGAACAAACAGGGAGACGGTGCAGAAGCACACGACCCAGTTGTTGAGGAAGATGAGCCTCTTGTAGACGCGCATCTTGTTTTCGTCGTCGGACAAGATGGACATATTGCCGAGGCTTGCGATAAAACTCCCCAAAAACTGCGTCAAGAGCCCGGTGACGGCGTTGATGAGCAGGGAGTAGTTGCTGTATATCCCCAGCATTCCCGTGCCGACGTACTTGCTGACCAGAATGCTGTCTATCCCGAAAACAAGTGCCTCTCCCGCCTTGTGGCACATCATAGCCGAAGTGTCCTTGAGTATCTCTTTCTTTTCCTCTTTGGTGAGTTTGTCTTTAAGTCGAAAGACTTCTCGATACTTCCGATGGGTGATAAGACTCAGAAAGTAGTTGGTGACGACCACCGTGCCGATGCTCACGCCGAGGGTCAGAGTATAATTTTTTGTCAGGACCAGAAGCGGGAACATCACCGCGTATCGGATGGTCTGGACGATGATGGAAAAGATACTGACGGTATAGCCCTTTTGATCGGCGGTCAGGATCGACTGTTTGTAGACGAAGAGATAGCTCGTCACGCTCTGCGCCAAAAAGAACAGGTACAGCACCTTGACGTCGAGGTCGGCGGGGACTTCGGAAGCGTCTTTGATAAAGAAGTCCAAAAAGGGCAACAGAATGAGTCCCGCCGCAAGCACCACAAGTGCGATGATGCGGTAGACCCACTTATAAAAGTTCATATACGCGGCGACTTTATGGACGTCCTCCTGCTGGATGGGCTTGTACATCCTGAAGACGATCGCCGTGCCGATGCCGAGTTCGGCGAGTTGCAATATGGCGAGGATATTGGTGAACAGTCCATCCAGACCGAGATACTCCTTGGTCAGGACCATCAAAAAGACCGTTCGGTACACGAACGCCAGCACGTATCGCATCAACTGATTGGTCACGCCGAGGATGGAGGACAGACGCGCGTTCTCCGTGCGGCTCTTTTGATTGAAGACCGCCATATTACCCTTTCCTCCTCGACGGACGCCGTCTCAACAGCCAAAAGGCCAAGCGACGTCTCTTTTTCACCAACGCTTTCAAAAGCCGTCTCTCCGTCTTTTTGAGTCCGACGTACTCTTTTCTCTTCAACGCGTAATAGTACGCCGAGTTTGTCACACGCAAAAACGCGTCGTAAAATTCCTCTTTTTTCCCGTTTTGCGCCAAAAGGAGCAGTTCCTTTTCGGTGACGAAAAAGGCGTGCAGGGCGATGTTATCCCGCACGAAAGAGCAGTCGCTCTCGTCCGCGACGGCATTGAGTCGCTGAAAGAGGATCTCTTCCGACTCGATCCTCGTCCATCCGTGGGGACGGGGAAAATACGTCTTGCCAAGATAAGCGTACCCACCGCCTTCGGCAAAAAAGCGGATGCCTTTCGCCCGGGCGATCGCGGCAAAGACGAGCAGGTCGTCCTCGTCGGCGGCGATCCCTTCGTGATAGTACGACATCGCCGTCAAATACAGGTCCTTTTTGGCAAAGAAGCCCACAAAGTGTTTATTGATCCCCGTCCGGGACAACAGGAGAGCGCGCAGTTCATCCTTGTCCTCGACGTAGGAATGGTCCGGCAGGTCTGCGCTTGCGTCGGGACGAGTCTTGGGATACGCCACGAGATCGGCGGACTCCTTTCCGATCGCGTCTTTCGCCGCAGACAAGAGGTCCTCGCCCATCTTGCCGTCGGGATATAGCACAGTCACATACTCCCCTTGCGCCTCTTCCACGCCGATCTTTTTGGCGGCAAACGCCGTCTCTCCGTCGGTCTTGACAATGCGGATCCGACTCTCGATATTGGCAAAACGACGGCAGCAGTCAAAACTGTCGTCCTTGCTCGGAGAGTAGACGAGGATCAACTCGAAGTCGCGGAAAGGCTGCCTTAGGACCGACAAAATGCAGTCGGGCAGTTCTCTTTGCGCGTTCTTGACTGGGACGACCACGGAAAACAGCATACTAACCCCTATACGGTTTGACGTTCTTTTCCGCCCGCTTGACGCGGACGATCGCTCTCAGATCGAAGACTCCGACAAGGGTCCCCACACCGTAAGCGCAGTGCAGTAAAAAGAACAACCCCGGCAACGCCAGAGCGTACGATTTTTTTCTCCCGCGCACGGACAAGAGTGACAAAAGCACCGCGACCAAACAGTAGCTCCCCGCCACCGCAAAAAACGGTATCGCCCAATAGATGGAGGATAAGACGATCCCGAAGACGGCGAGCGCAATCGACAAAATCAGCGCGCACACAAAGGCGAACGGCACGAAATGATAAATGGAAAACACCCCGGGGCTGACTGCCAGCGTGGTCACGCCCACCCATCTGCCGTTGCCGAATTTTTGTTTCAACATCCCCTTCAGCGTCGATCGGGTCATATAGTCGGCTCGAATGGACGGGTCAAAACAGATTTTGTACCCGGCGGAAGTCACCCGATGGTGGAGTTCGTTGTCCTCGGCGCGAATGATCTCCTCGTTGAAATTGCCCACCGTCTCGAATACTTCTCTCTTGTAGCAGGCGAGCCCTACAGTGCGGACGTACTCTCGCTTCTCCCCCTCGTTGCGATACCGCGCGATACCGCTCCCGAACATAGAGGTCTCGGCGATCTGCATTAATTCGCTCCCCCCCTCTTCGGCGACCTTGTTGAACACTCCGCCACAGACGCTCTCTCCGCTCTCGATGCAGGCAACGTTTTTACTGACGAAGTCTTCGGGCAATACGGCGTGCGCGTCAAGTCGCAAGAGGATATCTCCGTCAAATTGCTCCACCACAATCTTCCATGCGGCGGGCTGGACCCTCTTTTCGTTGTCAAATAGGCGAACGGCGGCGTACTCGGCACCGTGTTCGGTCAAAAACCGCTCCATGATCCCTCTGGTCCCGTCGGACGACTTGCCGTCCACGAGCAACAGCTCGGTCCGTTCTTTCGGATAGTCCTGTTTCAAAAGGGCGTCGAACAGTTTGCCGATGTTTTTTTCTTCGTTATACGCGATGATACCGATACTGACGAGCATATTATTCCTTGACGACCGAAACGATGGTCTTAAAAATCAATTTCAAATTGTAAAAAACACCCATTTTTTGCAAATACTCGAGGTTTAACGCCAGCTTTTTCGGCATGACCTCTTCGATATACGTCCGTTCCGGATCGTCGGACTTTTCCAAAATATCGTTTTCGTTGCGGAAAAGTATGGACGCCTCGTCGGTGATCCCCGGTCGGATCAAGAGGACGTTTTTCTGCTCTTCGGAGTACATCTCGACGTACTTCGGGACTTCGGGACGAGGCCCGACGAAACTCATCTGCCCCAAAAACACGTTGAACAGTTGCGGCAGTTCGTCGCACTTGGTCTTGCGGAGGAACTTGCCCACCTTGGTGATACGGCTGTCCGTCGCGGTGGACAGTTGAAGCCCCTTCTTTTCGGCGTCTTTTACCATCGTCCGGAACTTAAAGATACGAAAGGTCTTGCCGTTGCGCCCCACGCGGACCTGACGGAAAAAGACCTCGCCCTTGCTGTCGCACTTGATGGCGACGGCAATGACGGCAAAGAACAAGAGCAAGAATACGATCCCGAAAAAGGAGATCAAAATATCAAAAAAGCGAATAAAAAACCGGGAAAACGCTTTTTTCTTGACGATTTTTTTATAATCTAAACTACTCGACATAGCACTCCTTGACGCAGGCGACGACGTACTCCGCCTCCTCGTCCGACAACAGCGTATGCAGCGGCAACGTCACTTCGTTTTTATAAAAGTCGTAAGCGTTCGGATAGTCCTCTATGGAAAAGCCGATCGCCTTATACGCCGTGTGCATAGGCAGGGGCTTGTAGTGGACGTTGGTGGCGACGCCTCTTTTTGCCATGTTTTCGATAAAAGCGTTCCGTTTTTGTTCGTCATATCCGGGAAGCCGGACGATGCAGAGGTGGTGGCTCCCGCAAAAATCCGTCCCTTCGTGCGACAAAAAGCGCACGCCGATCGGCTCCAACGCCTCACGATATCGACGCATGATTGCCTTGCGCCGCGCAAGCAAGCCGTCGTAGCGTGCCAATTGCGCCAGTCCGATCCCGGCGACCACGTCGGTCATATTGCACTTGTAGCCCAGCGTCACGATGTCGTACTCCCACGCGCCGAGTTTGGTCTTGGCGAGGGCGTCCTTGCTCTGTCCGTGCAAAGACAGTAGCATAAATCGTCTATACAAGTCTTCGTCGTCGAAGTCCTCTCTCGGTCTCCAGGTGACCGCACCGCCCTCGGCTGTGGTCAGATTTTTGACCGCATGAAAAGAAAACGAGGAAAAATCGGCGATATTCCCGGACTTTTTGCCCTTTCTGACCGCGCCGAAACTGTGCGCCGCGTCGGCGACGACCGCTATCCGACCGAGCGTTTGCTGCATGTCTCCTGCGGGGCGGAAGAGAGACTTTTTTCTCTCCACGATGGCAAAAATACGGTCGTAATCGCACATGATCCCGGCTATATCGACGGGTATGATCGCCTTGGTCCTTTCGGTGACGAGGTTTTCCAACCTGTCGTAGTCCATCTCCACGCCGTGCTTTTGCACGTCGCACAGGACCATTTTCGCCCCGACGTGCGCGATGACGGACGCACTGGCGGTGTAAGTATAAGCGGACGTGATCACTTCGTCCCCGGGTCCCACGCCCAAAACGCGCAAAATAAGTTCCAGCCCCGCCGTAGCGGAGTTGAGGCAGACCGCCTTGGTCGTTCCGCAATAGGACGCGATCTCTTTTTCGAATTTTTTCGTCTTGGGTCCGGTCGTGATCCACCCGGAACGCAGGGCGTCCACGACTTCGGCTATTTCCGCTTCCGTAATATCCGGCGGAGAAAATTTGATTTCCATATTTTGTCCTTAAGTAAAAAATATTTTATAAAATTAATTATAGTACTACTTTTATTTTTCGTCAACCGCTATCCGTGATTGTCCGTGGCAATAAAAAAGGGGCTTGCGCCCCGAAGAAAAATTTCAGTTCATAAACTTTTTGTAGTCGAGTTCTTCCTTGCCCTCGGCGTTCAGGACGACGCCCACGCCGTACCCCTTGCAGAGTTCATACAGTCTCTTTTTATCGATCCCCACAAAGTCCGGTTGCTTTTCGATAAAGTACTTCGCCTCGCGGCAGAACGTCGTGGTCGTGATCCAGACAAATCGCGTGCCTTTTGCCGCGACCGCCGCCCCGAAGAACTCCCTCACCTCTTTCAGCGTGATCTGCCTGCCCGATTCATACGCGCTCTCCGACTTGGTGACGTTGCGAAGTTTCGCCTGTAAGAGGACGGTCTCCCGAAAGCCGAGTTCGTCCCTGTACACGATCTTTCCATCGATCCCGCCGTCGTCGGGTCCGCCGGTGACTTCCGCCTTCTCCACCGCGCCGCGGCGGGAGAGGACCTTTTCCATCAGTTCGACCGAGAATCTTTCAAAGAACGGTCCCCCCGAAAGGTTCAGTGCGTCGATGAGGCACTTCTTGACGTCGCCGCCGTCGTACGCCACACGGAGCGTTTTCCCAAGAGGCGTATTTGGGAACCTTTCTTCGATATAAAAGGTACCGTCTTGCTTGTTTTGACTGATAGTTCCCGACGATTTCAGGGCGCCTATCGTCTTGCCGCCCTCGCATCTGACCGACTGCGGTTTTGCCTTCGGATAGTGCGCTACGCACCGATTGAGGAGCTCGTTTTTTTTCAATTTTTCTCCGGAAGAAAGGATCTGTACGACCAGTTCCGCCAAGGCGTCTTTGATATCGGCGTCCTCCTTGCTCTCTGCTTTTTCTTCCGGTGGCATACGGCATAGTCCCTCCGGGTCGATGACGATCTTCCCCTCGGCGACCAGTTCGGCGATCGCAAGCCCGATGACGCTTCGGCAGTTGGTCCACTTCCCTTCCGGCGAGCGGTCTCTCTTCTCGGCGGCTGTTAAGTCGAATCTCTTCAGACACACGTCGAAGAGGTCTTTCTTCTTCAGTTGACCGTCTTTTTGTTCCACCGCCTTGAGGACGATGGTCCGCAATTCCGACTTCTGGATCTTGTTGTCCTTTTTGCTCTCCGATTTCGGCTTTTCGACCGGGTTCTCCGCCTTCGGCTTGTCCGGTCTGTCGGATCGCGTTACGTTCGACTGCTTCTTCTCCCGGAGACCTTTTCCTTTTTTGCCGTTGTCCTCCCCTTCGCGGGAGACCGAGTCGATCGGGTGGGCGGGTGGGGCGACGGACTCCGTTGCGGGACGCTCCGCCCCTTCCTGCTTTCTCTTCCCGTTCCGATTGTTGATCGGATGCGCCGACTTGCGACGCTCCTTTTTTGCTTCTCTTTCTTGATTTGCGTTCTCTTTCTTCTCCGTCATATTCTCCTTTTACAAAATTCGGCGCGCCTTTATCTGTTATTTCGCATATCTACGCATAAAGAAGGGATAGTGTGCCAAAACGACTCCCGGTTCTTCCAGTTCTTTATGCCATCTTTTGACCCACTCCATCGTCAGATATCCGTCGAATCCGTCCCCTTTTAACAGCGCGATCGCCTCTACGATGGGGACGTCGCCGTATCCGACGATGCGGTAAGAAGTCTTTCCCTTTTCCACAACCGAATCCTTGATATGGACGTGCTTGACAAAAGACTTAAGATTTTCGTAGCTTTCCGTCACTTTCTCTCCGCCGAAGCGATATGGGTGATGGATATCCCACAGTGCGCCGCCGCCCGTCGTCTCCAAAAAGGACTTCAATAAAGAGGTGTCCACGAAGAGTCCGTTGGTCTCAATCAGCGGCGTGACGGAGGTCTTTTCGGCATATTTTACGAGATCGGCAAAGAGCCTCTCGCACAGTTTGATGTCGCCGCCGTCGTAATAGGGCTTGTCGGTGCTCATGATGCGGACGTACGGCACGCCCAACCTATCGGCGAGGTCGACGTACGCCTTGGCTTCTTCAACCGATCTGTCCGCCCCCTCGTGCGTGGCGAAAGTCGCCCCCGAGGTCAGACAGCACACCTTCAAGCCGGACTTTGCCGTCTTCTTCTCCAGTGTCCCGTCGGTCAGTTGTTTGATGTTGGGCGCGTACATCTCTCTGCCCACGCCCCGGATCTCCACGCCGTCGTATCGCAGATCGTTGGCGACGGCAAAGATCTCGTCGAACGTCCACTCGGGACACCCTATCGTAGAAAAAGCTATCTTCATCTCTCCTCCTCTTACGCCGTCTCAATATTGGCGGCGTCGTGCAGTTTCAGTATCTCGATCGCCTGCTCACGCAGTTTGAATTTCTGTATCTTTCCGCTCGCCGTCACCGGGAATGCGTCTACAAAACAGACGTAGCTCGGGACCTTGTGCCGCGCCATATTCGCGCGGACGGCGGCTTTGACTTCCTCCTCGGTCATCGTTTCGCCCTGCTTGAGAATGATAAACGCCATGACCTCTTCTCCGTACTGCTTGCTGGGGACGCCGACCACCTGTACGTCGGAGATCTGCGGCAAGGTGTACAAAAATTCTTCTATCTCTTTGGGATAAATGTTCTCCCCTCCGCGGATGACCATATCCTTGATGCGCCCGACGACCTTGAAGTACCCCTCGCTATCCTCGGTGCAGAGGTCCCCCGTATGGAGCCAGCCGTCCTTGTCGATGGCCTGCGCCGTCGCCTCCGGCATCTTATAGTACCCTTTCATAATGTTATATCCCCGCGCGACGAATTCCCCCGCCTGTCCTCGAGGCATCTCCGCGCCGGTCTCCGGGTCCACGATCTTGCACTCCACTCCGGGAAAAGCTTTGCCCACAGTGGCGACGCGCCTTTCAAGACTGTCGCTAGTCGTAGTCATCGTGCATCCCGGGCTCGCCTCGGTCTGCCCGAAGACAATGACGATCTCTTTCATATTCATCTTGTCCACCACTTGCTTCATCACTTCCACCGGGCAGGGCGACCCCGCCATGATCCCGGTCCGAAGAGAGGAAAAGTCGTATTTTTGAAAGTTCGGATTCTCCAACATAGCGATGTACATCGTCGGCACGCCGTGGATGGCGGTACACTTCCACTTGTCGATCGCCGCCATGACGGGTATGGGACTGTAGTGGTCGATGGGGACCATCCCCGTCCCGTGCGTGATGGACGCCATGACCGCAAGGACCAGTCCGAAGCAGTGGAAGAAGGGCACGCAGATAAGAAGACGGTCTTCGGGACCGAAGTTCATTCCGTCGCCGATGCACTTTCCGTTGTTGACGATGTTCCTGTGGGTGAGCATGACCCCTTTCGGGAAGCCCGTCGTACCCGACGTGTACTGCATATTGACGATCTCGTCGTTGGTGACCGAGGCATACCGCGTCAAGTACTCCTCGTCGGAGACGGTCTTGCCGAGGTCGATCAATCTGTCGAAGTGCAAGTACCCTTCCGGTGCCTCTTGCGTGCCGGAAAAGATCACCTGCTCCAGCATAGGCAGACGGTCGTCGCTCACCCGTCCGTCGATCGACTTGGTCAGATCGGGCAAGATCCCGTTGACGATGCCGACGTAGTCGGAGTCCTTAAATCCTTTCATCATCACCAATACCTTGGTATCCGACTGGGACAGGAGGTACTCCAGTTCAAAACTCTTATAGTTGGTGTTGACCGTGACAAAGACCGCGCCGATCTTCGCCGCGGCAAAGAGCGTGATCATCCATTCCGGCGTGTTGGTTGCCCACATGGAGATCTTCTCCCCCTTTTTTACCCCCAACGCCATAAACCCTTTGGCGACGGCGGTGGTCTCCTCGTCGAACTCTTTCCAGGTCCTGCGATAGTCCCTGTCGGCGAACTGAAACGCCAGCCCTTCGGGACTGTTGTGAGCCAAGTCTCCAATGACCTGCCCCAACGTCTTTTCGATATACTCCATACGATATCCTCTTTAGCGTAGTAAATTATTCTATAGATTATATTACCATCCGAGAAGTCTTTTTGCAAACTTTTTGTCAAAATGATTCGACGAATGTTGACTTTTTTTGCAAAAAAACCGCCCGGTCACGTCCGAGCGGCATTTCGTCGATCTTTTTTTCAATCTATTCCCGTTCGGACAAAAACTCGCGGATGAGTCCGACGGCTTTTTGAAGGTTTTTCATCGAATACGCGTAGCTGACGCGGACGAAGTACTTTCCACCCTCGCCGAAAGCCGATCCCGGCACGACCGCCCCGTTTTTTTGTTCCAGAAGGGTCTCGGCGAACGCCTCACCGTCCATCCCCGTCCCTTCGACGGACGGAAAGACGTAGAACGCCCCCTCCGGCTCGAAGCAATGCAATCCCATCTCGTTGAACTCGTTCACAAGATACCGTCTGCGCATATCGTACTGCGAACGCATCTCCTTGACGGAGGCAAAATCGTCTTCGAGACTCTGCCGAAGGACCCCTATCGCGGCGTGCTGACTTGCCGTCGGCGCGCACATAATGGTGTACTGATGGATCTTGTACATAGGACTCAACAATTCCGGCGGGCACAGAAGGTACCCCAATCTCCACCCCGTCATGGCGAACGCTTTGGAAAACCCGTTGATGACGACTGTGCGCTCCCGCATCCCGGGTATGGACGCAATGGAGACGTGCCCGGACTCCGTGTAGGTCAACTCGGAATAGATCTCGTCGCTTATGACCAGAATATCCCGCTCTATACAGACCTTGGCGATCGCCTCGAGATCCGCCCTCTCCAAAATGCCGCCCGTAGGATTGTTGGGGTAAGGCAAGATGAGGACTTTCGTCCCGGCGGTTATCTTTTCTTCCAGCGCTTTCGCCGTCAACCGAAACCCGTTTTTCTCCGAACACGGCACCGTGACCGGGACCGCCCCGGACATCGTCACGCACGGTAGATAGGACACGTAGGACGGATCCGGCAGCAGCACCTCGTCGCCGTAGCTGACGACGGCGCGTAGAGCAAGATCGATCGCCTCACTGGCTCCTACGGTCACCAAAATCTCCGTTTTGGGATCATAAACCAGACCGTATCGGCGGGAATAGTATGCCGAGATCAACTCTCGCAACTCAGGATAACCGCCGTTGGGGGTGTATTGGGTGAATCCCTTATTGATATATTTGACCGCGCGGTCGCGCCCCACGTAGGGCGTGGCAAAATCCGGCTCTCCTACGCCCAAGGATATGGCGCCCTTTTTTTCCGACACGAGATCGAAAAATCTTCGTATCCCGGAGGGCTTGAGACTCGCGGCACGGTCGTTTACGAAACGCTTATAGTCCATTATGCGTGCACCGCCATTCTGTTTTTGCCTTCCTCACTCTCCAATACGACCCCACCGTCCTTATACTTCTTCATAATAAAATGCGTCGCGGTCCCAACGACGCAGTCGATGGTGGACAAGCGCTCGGACACGAACAGGGAGATGTCGCGTATGGTCTTGCTCTCCAGCATCACGGTCAGATCGTACGTCCCGCTCATAAGGTACACCGCCTTGACTTCGTCAAAACGGTTGATCTCCTCCGCGATCGCGTCGAATCCGCTCCTCGGTTGGGGCGTCACCTTGACCTCGATGAGCGCGTCCACATAGTCCTCGCCCGTCTTGTCCCCGTTGATTACGGCGGTGTATTTGACGATGACCCCGGTCTCCTCAAGATATCCGATCGCCTCCGCGATCTCGCTCTCGGTCTTGCCCAACATCACGGCGATCTGCTTAGCCGAGTACCTTGCGTCCTCTTTCAGCAGTCCCAACACGCTCTTTCTCAATTCGTCCATTGCTTCCCTCCGTAAGAAAACCTTTCGTTTATAGTACCATCTTAGTTATCGTTTTGTCAATGATCCAGTTCTTTTTCCCTATTTTTTTGCGAAAGGAGCAAAAACGCTCCCGGGATAGTCCCGAGAGCGTCCTTATTTTACGTTCCCCTTTCGGTGCATTTCGGCGCGGGGTGGGCGGGTGGCGCGCCGTCAGTCTTTTTTATCGACCAATTTTGCGCCGACCATGCCGGAGATCATTGCGTTGATGTCGATCCCGGTGGACTCCTTGACGCCCTCGATGACCTGATTGGCGCCGTTCATGACGTCTTTGACGATCTTGGTGCTGTTGCCCTCGCCGTACATGACGATCTTGTCGGTCTGCGCCAGCGGCAGGGCGGCGTTCTTGACCACTTCGGGCAGGGTCTGCAGATACATTTCGATGACGGACGCTTCGCCCATCTTCTTTTGCGCTTCGGCTTTCTTTTCGATGGCTTCCGCCTCGGCGAGACCTTTGGCGCGAATACCTTCCGCTTCCTGCTCCATCGCGTAGCGCTTGGCTTCCGCCTCCGCCTTTTGAGCGGCGGCTCTCATCTCCGCTTCGTACTTCTGCGCGTCGGCTTCACGCTGTCTCTTGACCAGTTCCGCCTCCGCTTCTTTGGCGATGCGATAGTTCATCGCGTCGGCTTCTTTGGCGATCTTGTAGTTCATCGCGTCGGCTTGCTTTCTGATCTCGGCGTCCAGCTGTCTCTCACGGAGAGCGATGTCCTTTTCGGCAAGTTCCGCCTCTTTCGCTTTGCGTGCGATGTCTGCGTCCGCCTTGGTGATCTCGATGGTCTTGCGTTGCGCCTCTTGTTCGATCGAATATGCGGCGTCCGCTTGGGCGCGCTTGTTATCGGCGAGGACCTTCATATCGGCTTGTTGCACCGCGAGAGCGGCGTTTTGCTCGGCGATCTTCTTTTCGGTCTCCACCTTGACGGCGTTCGCCTCTTCCTGCGCGTGTGAAGTCGCTATGGCGATGTCGCGCTGCGCGTTGGCTTTGGCGATCTGCGCGTTCTTTCTGATCTGTTCGACGTTGTCGATACCCATGTTTTCGATGGTTCCGGCGTTGTCTTTGAAGTTCTGAATGTTGAAGTTGACGACCTCGATACCGAGTTTTTCCATATCGGGGACGACGTTTTCGGTGATCTTTTTGGCGACGCCCTGACGATCCTGGACCATCTCTTTCAATCCGACCGACCCGACGATCTCACGCATATTGCCTTCCAGCACTTGCGTCACGAGGCTGATCAGTTCCGCCTGGCTCATGCCAAGAAGCGCTTCCGCCGCTTTCTTCAACAGTTCGGGATCGGACGAAATTTTGATGTTGGCGACGCCGTCCACGTTGACGTTAATAAACTCGTTGGTGGGGACAGCCTCGCTGGTCTTGACGTCCACCTGCATAACGCGCAAAGACAGTTTGTCCAGCCTCTCAAAGAACGGGATCCGCCAGCCCGCCTTACCGATCAGGATACGACGTTTGGAAAAAGGACCCGAAATGATGTAAGCCGTATCGGGCGGCGCTTTCAGATAGCCGCAGATGAAGACGATCGCCAGTAGGATCGCCAAAATGGGCACGATGACGGCGAGGGCAATGATCCCGCCCGTCGTTATGGACAATAGACTCATACTTTACCTCCTTAATTGTAAGGAATATCTCCTTACCGGATCCATTATACCACGTTTTTTTCGACAAAAAAAGACCTTGCGCGATTTTTCCGAAATTTTTCCGCAAGGTCGGTCCGTTTGTCAAAAAAATCAGTCGAAATAGCCCTCTTCTATCAAGATCTCGAGGACTTTCGACTCCCGCTCGATCATGTAAGGGCTCTTTTTGCCGTGCTCCTTGGTCCGATTGGTCAAAATAGCGTACTTCGGGTCTACCCACTCGAGCGTGAATCCTTCCTCTCGCTCGTAGTCGTCGAAGTCGCACTCTACGCGCCCCTCTTCCGCCTCGCAGAGATAATAATAGTTCTGTTGCACGAGGACGACTTCTCCGCGCTTTTCTTTGCGCAGGACCCGACCGAAGGGACGTATCGAGTCCTTTTTGACGACAAGTCCGACTTCCTCCCGCACCTCCCGGCAGAGAGTTGTGACGTGGTCTTCTCCCGGTTCGGCGCCGCCGCCGGCAAACTTGTAGTAGTCAAATAATAGACTATGCACAAGAGCGATCTTGCCCTCCCGTATCATCACGCCCCGCACGCTCGGACGCTCGAATATCGGCGCGTCCGGCGCATAATTATTGGCGTCCATAACAAACAATAATCTCATCTTTCCTCCCCGATGTCCGATCTTGGGTCGAACCTAACCGTTTTTCGTCTCGCCGCGCAATCAGTATAAACCTTTTTGGCGTAATACGCAAGAGCGACGAACACCCTTCCCGTCGATCCTCTCTCCCGAGCGCATCCGATCAAAGACGTCCATACCTTACTCCACCCATGCCTTGACCTGCGACTTGGCAAAAGACGACCGAACCGAACTGCCCTGTATCGCCAGACCTCTCTTGACGGTCGCGCCGACGCACTTTCTTTTGAGGACGCTCTCCACGCTCCCCAGTCCCGAACCTTCGTGCGTGGCGAAGGGCTTGACGATCTTGCCCGAGAAGTCGAGACGGTCGAGTTCGGTATAGACTTCGTAGGGCAATTCTCCCCAATAGATCGGTCCGCCGATATAGATCACGTCGTAGTCGGAGACGTCGTCAAGGTAGGACTTCAGCTCCGGTCTTGCGTCGCGCTTTTTGTACGCCATCGCTTCCTGCGTGCATTTGGTGTAGTCCTCGGAGTAGGGTTTTTTCGGGTCGCACTTAAAGAGATCCGCTCCCGTGTACTCTCCGATATATTCCGCGATCACTTCGGTGTTGCCTTTTTCGATATATCCCACCGCCCAGTTGTCGCCCGGACGAGAGAAGTAGATGACTAAACTTTTCATAGATATCCTCCTATTGTTTCGGTTGCAATGTGCCGTAAAAATAACTTGCCGTCGCGCCGCCGTCGATCAAAAAGTCACTCCCCGTGATAAAGGCGCCCGCGGGAGAGAGAACGAGTTCGGCAAGGCTCGCCACCTCGTCCGCGGTCCCCGGTCTCCCGGCGGGGCAGTTTGCGAACATATTCTTGTAAAAGTCCCCCCGAGGACCGTTGAATTCGTCTATCGCAAGAGGGGTCACGATGATCCCCGGAGAAATGGAATTGATCCGTGCTCCTCGCTCCGCCCACCGCGTCGCTTCGTACATCACGCGCTTCCCGTTGGCGCGTTTTGCCAGCTGATAGGCGTGGAGAGAGTCGCGGATATTTTCCGGTTGCAAAAAGTCGAGCAATAAAAGTTCTTCCGTGGGCGTTGTGGCAAGAAGTCTGTCTTTTCGCTCCCCAAGTTGCTCCATTCGGTAACCCGATTGACTGGAAATCGTGACGCCCGTGCCGCCGAACTTTATGACCTTACCCACCTCTTCCAACAGGACCGCGGTGCCGTAGAGGTCCACTTTCAAAATGGTCTCTATCGGCGCTTGCGAGGGCGAAACGCCGGCGGCGTTGACAAGATGCGCGATCTCGCCGAAACGACTGCAAAAGGCTATCGCTTGTTGGATCGAGCCACGGTCGGATAGATCTGTCTCCGTCGCCACCGCGTCGAATCCCGCTTCCGTCAGCACTTTTACGACCGCTTCGGCATTCGATATCCTTTTGTCGCCGACGACGATTTTCTTATCTCGTCCCACTCTTCTCGCTATGGCGAGACCGATCTGTCCCGCACCGCATAATAATACTACGTCTTTCATATTGCCTCCTTACGACTGCCTTCATTATACCATCTATTGATAAAATTATTTGACAGATTCTGCTTATTGTTGATAGAATATTTTTATGAACACAAAAGAAATGCTGTCCGTCATAGAACTCTCCAAGAGTCTGTCCTTCCGCGAGACCGCCGAGCGACTGTACATGAGCCAGCCGGCGCTCTCCTATCAGATCGCCGCCGTCGAATCGGAAGTCGGATTCTCCATCTTCGACCGCACGGGGCGTTCCGTCGCCCTTACGCCCGCCGGACGCGTCTTCGTGTCCGATCTTGAAAAGGTCTTGCGCGATCTGCATTTTGCCGTCGAGCGGGGCCAAAACTTTTCCACTCACTTCGACAAAGAGATCCGGGTCGGACTGCCCAGACGCTCCTACTTCCCCGCCCTCCCCGCCGTACTGGAAAAGATGGGGCGAGAACGTCCCGACCTGTCCATTGCACCGGTCTTTGCGCCGAACGGGCTCCTTGCCGCTTTCGCTAAAGGCGAGGTCGATCTCATCATCGCCGACGAAGAGGACTTGAAGGGCGTCAAGGACGCAAAGCGCGTCCCCTTGTATCGCTCCCCGATCCGACTTTTGGTCGCAAAAGACGACCCCCTGACCGCCCTGCCGATCGTAAAAAAGACAGACCTATCCGGTCGGACCCTCTTAGTCGGCTCCGTTTCGCGCAAAAACTTGCGACGTCTGCAGATAGAACTGGAAGACGAAGGCGTCGTCCGCACCTTCAACAGCGACTCGCACGACACGACCTTGACCCTCGTCGCCGCCGGAAAAGCGGTCTGTCTCTCGCCCGATTTTTACCGCGCCGAAGGAGGAGAATGCGCCTGGCTTGCGTATGACACCGACGCCTTTATCCAAATCTCGCTGCTTATGCCGTTTGGTCCCGTCGGTAGCGACCTCTCCCGATTGGTCGATCTCTTGATCGAGAGTGCGAAAACACAAAAATAAAGGTGTTTTTTCACATCTTGACCATATTTTTACAACGACTCGTCCATAGTTGTAGGTTTACAATACATTTGATACACATTTGAAATTGCTCATAAAAGAGCGGAGAAAGAGGGTCCCCGGCACCCCTCCCCCCGGGGAAGGGGCAAAATTGCAAAAAAAAGATAGGTGAAGAGCCACCTTTGTTGTATGAT
>JAFVAC010000032.1 GCA_017476265.1 Clostridia bacterium | reverse complement strand
CGACCAGTCTCTTGACCAGAGCCGCCCCCGTATATCCCGCTCCGTAGACGATCACGCGCTCCCCGCGCGAACGGAACTTATTGAAAACTTGCAGTCCCGCTTTGCCCATTCTCCCCGCCACGCGGTACGCCACGCAGAACAAGAAGAACATAAGGTACGAAGCGATGACGACGAGCGAATTTGGGACGTAGAGATTGGTGAAAGTGTAGAGACCGCGGACCACCATTCCGACGACCAAACTTACAAAGTCCACGACCGACAGCCGCAGCAGTTCCATCATCCCGGCGTACCGCCATACGACGAGGTACTGCTTTTGGACGATCATAATGACCAGCGTCAGAATGCTGCACGGCAACGCTAAAAGCATCACGTGACCGAACTCGTACAGAGTCGGAGTGACGTTGAGGGTGTCCAAAAAGTACGCCAAAGCGAAAGAGGCGTAAAAGAGCAACGTATCGATCAGAGCAAATAGCGCCGCTTTGCGCTTTTCTCCGAACAGCTCTTTGAAGGTGACAGGGGGCTTTTTATCCCGTTTTTGTTTTCGTTCGTGTTTCATCTATACTCCGTCAAAGCGGAAGACCCGCTTGTTTTCTCTCGATCAAAAAGTCCGAAATTACGCGACACAACTCTTCCGACGCGCTCCTGACAAAGGTCGGGAAGTCCTCGGGAGCGTGCCCGTCGGCAAGGTCGGACACCGCACGGACGCAGAGGTAGCGTTTGTTTGCGATCAGACAGCACTGCGCCACCGCGCCACTCTCCATATCGCAGATGTCCGCGCCGAAAGTCTCTACGATCTCGTTTTTCTTTTTTATGTCCGCGACGAAGCGGTCCCCACACGCCGCGACGCCCTCTCTCGCGCCGGAAGAACGCAAAAACGCCTTGCGCAACGCGTCGTCCGTCGGGAAAAAGACGGTGTCTACGGTGGCCACAAAGCCGATCGGAGCGCCGAAAGCGGTGGTGTCGAAGTCGTGCTGCACGCACGATTTTACCGCGATGACTTCCCCTATGGACAGTCCCTTTCCGATGCCGCCGCTGACGCCGCAGTTGATGATAAGGTCGGGCGAATAGGCGGCTATAAGCGCGGCCGTCGCGTAGGAAGCGTTGACCTTGCCGACCCCGCACACGGTCAGGACCGCCTTGGTCCCGTCTATATCGAGTTCGTACGCTTGACGCCCGCCAAGGTCCCTCTCCGCCACGGCATACCGCCGGATAAACGGCTCCGCCTCTCTCGCCATCGCTATCACGAATCCTACCATGTCACACCTCTGCCCGCATACGCGCGGAATAATACATACTTAAGCTATTTTACCACACGCGTGCGGACTCGTCAATAACTTTTACAAAATGGCGTCCCATCGTAAAAAGCCCCTTGCGCCGCGCCATAAAAAGAGACGCGTCGCAAGGGGCGATCGATCGGATCGTTTTTTATCAATCGGCGAGTAGTGAGCAGACCGCCTCGGCGTACTTGGTCGGGCTGTCGATCGGGAGCCCTTCGATCAGCATCGCTTGATTCAAGAGGACGGTACTGAGCGTCCGCAATTTCTCCTTGTCTTCGACATAGAGCTTTTTCGCTTTCTCGAATATCTTGTGTTGGGCATTTATTTCGAGTACTTTGGTAGCCTTAACGCCGTCTTTCGGCACATTCGGCATACCGTTAAGGACCTTTTCCATCTCGATCGTGATCTCACCCTCGCTGGTCAGGCACACGGGGTGCGACTTGAGTTTTTGCGAGAGTTTTACCTTCGCCACTTTGTCGCCCAAGGACTCTTTAATGAAGTCTATGACTTCTTTGTCCTCCTCCGGGACGGTCTCGTCCTCCTCGATCCCGGTGTCCTCGCCGGAGACGGAGCGGAACTCCTTTTCCTTATACTTATCGAGGAACTTGACGGCGAACTCGTCCACGTTGTCGGTCATGGCAAGCACGTCGTAGCCCGCGTCCAACACCTTTTCGGTCTGCGGCAGGGTCTTGATCGCGTCGAAGCTCGATCCGGTGGCGTAGTAGACGTACTTCTGTCCCTCCGCCATGGCGTCCACATACTCCTCCAGCGTGACGAGTTTGTCCTCTTTGACCGAACGATACATTACAAGGTCGGATAGGAGATCCTTTTTCGCGCCCCAGTTGTCGTAGATGCCGTACTTGATCTGCAGTCCGAACGCCTCGAAGAATTTGATGTACTTCTCGCGGTCCTCTTTCTGCAGATTGATGAGTTCGCTCTTGATCTTCTTTTCCAGGCTCTGCGCGATCCGCTGCAACTGTCTGTCGTGCTGGACGGTCTCGCGGCTGACGTTGAGGGTGAGTTCGCTATCGACCAGACCTTGCACAAAGGCGAAGTGATCGGGCAAAAGGTCCTTGCACTTGTCGGTGATGAGGACGCCGTTGGTGTACAGGCGTAGCCCTTTCTCGAAGTTCTTGGAATAGAAGTCGTATCTCGGATGGGCGGGGATGAACAGGAGCGCTTTGTATTCCACCGCGCCCTCCGCCGATGTGTGTATGGTCAGAAGGGGCTCTTCCTGATCATAGAAGACGTCGGCATAGAACTTGTCGTACTCCTCTTTTGTGATGTCCTTTTTGTTCTTTCTCCAGAGAGGCACCATCGTGTTGAGGGTCTCGACTTCGGTCTTTTTTTCCTCCCCTTCGCCAAAAGAGGTCACCTCCATCTTGATGGGGTATCGGATATAATTGCTGTACTTTCTGACCAGGTCCTTTATTTCGTACTCCTCCAAATACCGGGAGTAGTTCTCTTCGCCGTCGTCCTTTAAGTACAGGGTAATCTCGGTGCCGTTCTCTTCCTTTTCGGCGGGCTTGATCTCGTAGCCCTCGGTCCCGTTGCTTACCCATAGATTGGCGCTGCCCGCGCCGTACGCCTTGGTCAGGACTTCGACCTTTTTCGCCACCATAAAGGCGGAATAGAAGCCTACGCCGAATTGTCCGATGATGTTGAGGTCCTCCGCCTTGCCGTCGGTCTCCTTTTTGAACTCGAGCGACCCGCTGTGGGCGATGACGCCGAGGTTATTCTCCAGTTCTTCCGCGGTCATCCCGATGCCGTTGTCGGAGACTTTGAGCGCGCGGTGCTCCTTGTCGATCTCGATGCGTATGGAGAAGTCCTCTCGACTCATCCCGCTCACGCCGTCGGTCAGGCTCTTGTAATATAACTTGTCGATCGCGTCGGAGCAGTTGGAAAGAAGCTCGCGCAAAAAGATCTCCTTGTGCGTGTAGATGGAGTTGATCATCATGTCCAAAACTTTTTGCGACTCCGTCTTAAACTTTCTCATCTCTATTTACCTCCGTAATTCCTTAGAAATTAGCACTCTTGCCTTTTGAGTGCTAAATCATTATACCCCCGCAGGGACGAGAATGCAAGTGTTTTCGTAAAAAGTTTTTGTCGATTTTCGTCGCGGTGAAAAATAACCCCGCGCGCGCATACACTATCTGTGATGAAAGGGAAAAAAATATCGCTCCTATCGGTCCCGATCCTGCTCCTCATTGCGGCGGTCACGATCGTCGGCGTCGGGTACTTCCGTTCGCAAACCCTCGAGGTGGAAGAGGAGCGGTTTTCCGTCGGTCTGTCCGAACCTCTGACGGTGGCGCACCTGAGCGACCTCCATCTGCCCAAAGTCGGCGTCCCGACGGACACGATCTTGAAAGCACTCAAAAATCGCTCCCCCGACTTCGTCTTTTTGACCGGGGACGTCTTCGACGCGTCGATGACCGAGACGAGTCTTTCGACGTACCGCGCGTTCTTTCTCGCCTTGTCCGACGTCGCGCCCGTGTACGCCGTCATCGGCAATCACGAGATCGGCAGCCCCCTCTACGAACGGTACCGCGCGTACGCCAAGTCGGTCAATATGACTCTGCTGGAAAACCGCTCCGTCATCTTGCGTCACGGGTCGGACGACATCCTTCTTTGCGGCGTCAAAGACGGCGCTTTGCCCACGACGAAGAATCTGAAAAAAACCGACCTCCCCGACGACAAGTACAAGCTGACTTTCTTACTCGCCCACCGCCCCGAGAACTTTTCTTATTACGTCGAAGCCGGGTTTATGTATTCTTTTTGCGGTCACGCGCACGGCGGACAGGCGAGACTGTTCGGTCAAGGTCTCTACGCGCCCGATCAAGGGTACTTCCCGTCCTACACCTCCGGAGTCTACGAAAAAGAGGAGTCCGTAATGCTCGTAAGCAGAGGTTTGGGTGACGGAAACAGCCGATTCAGAATCTTTAACCCATATCATATGTTATTTGCGACTTTCTCTTGACGGACGTTTTTCCGCCGTATGCCGCCCGTGCGACGATCTGTCGCCGAGCGATTTTGATAAGGCATATGCCTCTCATACGTTTGACAGTGGCTTTTGAATTGATATATAATAATTCTACTTTTTATTTTACTTAACCAATGGAGGCATTTTTATGCGTAAAGAGACTTCCTCTCCCGATTTTATAGCCCTCGAACACGAGATGCTGAAGTTCTGGGAAGAGAACAAGTGCTTTGAAAAACTGGTCGAAAAAAACAAGGACGGAGAGAGATTCCGCTTTTTGGACGGTCCCATCACCGCCAACAACGCGATGGGCATTCATCACGCTTGGGGCAGGACTCTTAAGGACGTCAACCTGAAGTACAATGCGATGAAGGGCAAGAGTTGCCAATACCAAAACGGCTTCGACTCCCAAGGGCTTTGGGTCGAAGTGGAGACCGAAAAAGAGATCGGCGTACACGACAAGCGCGGCATCCTCGAATACGGTATGGACAAGTTTACCGAAAAGTGTATGGAGCGCGTCAGAAAATACTCTTCCATCATCACCGAGCAATCGAAACGCCTCGGTCAATGGATGGACTGGGAGCATAGCTATTTCACCAACACCGACCTGAACATCACCTCCATCTGGTATTTTCTGAAGACCTGCCACGAGAGAGGGATCCTGGTCAAGTCCCACCGCCCCATGCCCTGGTGTCCGCGGTGCGGGACGTCTCTGTCCGAACACGAGATGAGCGGCAGTTACAAGGACATCACGCACACGTCCATCTACGGAAAGCTGCCCATAAAGGGCACCGACGACTGTATGGTCGTCTGGACGACCACCCCCTGGACTCTGACAAGCAACGTCGCCCTCGCCGTCAATCCCGAGATCGACTACGTCCGCGTACAGGTCAAGTCCGACAGTCGCAAGATGATCGTCGGGAAAAACGCCCTCGGCAAACTCAAGGGCGACATCGTGACCGTTTTGGACGAATTCAAGGGCGCGGACCTCGTCGGGCTGGAATATACGACGGTCTTTCCCGAATTCTCTTGTCAGAACTTCGTCCACAAGATCGTCCCGTGGGAAGACGTCGCCGCCGATGAAGGGACGGGCGTCGTCCACATCGCTCCCGGTTGCGGCGCGGAGGACTTCGAACTGGGCAAACGGCACGACCTGCCCCAGATCTGCCCCATCGACGACAACGGCGTCATCTTGGACGGATTCGGCGAACTGTCCGGCAAGCGCACCGGCGAAGCCCTGGACACCGTAGTCAGGATCATGACCGAACGCAACACCCTCTACAAGACCGAACCCATCACGCACAGCTACCCGCACTGCTGGCGATGCAAGACCGAAGTCGTCTTCAAATTGGTGGACGAGTGGTCGATCGCCTGCGAGGATCTCAAGCCCGAGTTGATCGCCGCCGCCGACACCGTCAAGTGGGAGCCGGAGTTCGCCGGGAAGCGCATGAAGGACTGGTTGCGGAATATGGGCGACTGGAACATTTCCCGAAAGAGATTCTACGGACTGCCGCTCCCCTTCTATCCCTGCAAAAAGTGCGGAAAACTGACCGTCGTAGGGTCCAAAGAAGAATTGATCGCACTGTCCGAAAACGGCAATCTGGACGGCGTGCCGCATCTGCACCGTCCCTATATCGACAAGATCAGAATAAAGTGCCCCTCCTGCGGAGAACTCGTCGAACGGGTCCCCGAGGTCGGCGACTGCTGGCTGGACGCGGGCATAACGCCCTTCTCCACCAAAAAGTACTTCTCCGACAAGGAGTACTTTGAGAAGAACTTCCCCAGCGAATTGGTCATCGAGATGAAAGAGCAGATCAGATTGTGGTTCTATTCCCTGCTCTTTATGAGCGTGGTATTGACCGGCAAGGCGCCTTACGAACACGTCGTGACCCACTCCTCGGTCATCAAAGAGGACGGAGGCAAGTTCTCCAAGACCGGCTATATGATCCGCTTTGACGAAGCGGCGGAAAAGATGGGCGCCGATCCCGTCCGATATCTCTTCTGCTCCGCACCCGTGACCGGCGACGTGCGCTTCGGGTACAACCTCACCGACGAAGCGCGCCGCAAGATCATGGCTTTCTGGAACGTATACTACTTCTTCAATCTCTACGCGAGCCTGGACGAGCCGGATCTGGCGCACTTTACGCCCGATACGAGTACCTTCACCCACTCCGACAAGTGGCTGGTCGCCCGCACCAATCTCTTCTTGCGCGCGGCGAAGGAGGGCATGGAGACCTATCGCACCAACAACACGGTGAAAGAGTTCGAGAGCTTTGTAGACGACCTCTCCAACTGGTACATCCGCATCAACCGCAAGAGATTCTGGAAATCCACCGACAAAAACGATCAGATGAACGCCTATTGGTGTCTGTATCAAGCGATCAAAGTGACCCTCGGCGTGATGGCGCCCGTCATCCCCTTCCTGACCGACTACGTCTGGCAAAACACCGTCCGCGCCCTCGAAAAGGACGCGCCCATTTCCGTCCACCTGTCCGACTACCCGACGGAGATCCCGTACGAATTTGCCGGCGTTTTGGAAGAGACCGATGTCTCCCGTCAGGTCCTCGCCGTGGCGCAGCGTATGCGTAACGAGGCGCAGATCAAGATCAAACAGCCGCTGTCCTCGCTGACCGTCGTTGCCGACGAAAAGACCGAATCTTTGACCAAGCCCCTCGCAAGCGTCATCAAGGAGGAACTTAACGTAAAAGACATCCTCTATAAGTCCGACGAAAGGGACTTCAACGAGCACTACTTCACCGTCAACTTCCGCGTGGCGGGCGCGCTCCTTAAAAAGGAAGCGCAAAAGTTGAAGACCGCCGTCGATTCTCTCGACCGGGAGGGCATGAAAAACTTGGACGAGCAATATACTACGGGGAAGATCTCCGTCGGAGAATTTTCCGATCTCGACAAGTCCGTCCTCGACGTCCACGATCGTCCGAAGGTCGGCTACGTCGTGGCGAAAGAGAACGGCTTTACGCTCGCCCTCGACACGACCCTTACCGAAGAACTCTTGCGCGAAGGGTTCATCCGCGAGACCATCCGTCAGATCCAGGTCCTCAGAAAGGACGCCGGGTTTGCGGTAGAACAGCGCGTAGTCGCCGAGATCGTGACCGAAGACGACTTCGCTAAGTCCGCGATCGAAGCGTACGCCGACAAGATCAAGACCGACATCTTGGCGACCGCCCTCGCCCCCGTACAAGATCCCGCGATCGAACGCGAAGTGGACGTCAATGACAGCAAGCTCTCGATCAAACTGAAATTGGCGTAAAACGTCGATCAAAGATCGACGTGATATGCTCCGCGTGATATGCTCCGCATAAAAAGTGATCAAACGACTCGCGCGGAAGATATTCCGAAAAAGGAGAAACAAAAATGTTAAAAGACGATATCAGAAAAACCTTTAACCAAGCCCGTCTGAACCACGACGGTCTGACCAAGTCCGCTCTGGAAGCGGTCATCGCCGGGATGCTCCTCAAAGAGAAATCCGCCGTCGGAAAGGAACTGACCGACGACGAAGTCATCGAGTGCGTCACGAAGGAGATCAAAGTCCAGCGAGAAGTCGCCGAGATGTGGCACGGCAAAAACGAGGAAAAAGAGGTGGAAGCCAACGGCAAGATCGCCGTCCTGTCCAAGTTCCTCCCCGCCCAGTTGACCGAAGACGAGGTCATGGCGATCATCGAAAAAGCCGACGTGTACGAGGACGCCTCGCCCAAGACCAAAGGGATGATCATTAAGACCGTAATGCCGCAAATCTCCGGCAAGTTCGACAAGTCGAAAGTCAACGCCCTCGTCGAAAAACACCTCGCAAACAAATAGTTTTTAACAACCGTCGGACAATCGTTCGACGGTCGCTTTTTGTATACGAAAAGGGGGTGTTAAGAAACTTCGTTCTTCCCACCCCAATGAATTGTCGTTACGCGACATGAGTTGACGCGCTTTCCGCGTCATGAATTGGGGCGTATGCGCCCCATGAATTCTCGCATTTTCAGAAAATGCTCCATTATGGATGCGGCCCCTTTAACCAAGGAGCCGCGATTTTATTATCCATAATGCTGTTTTACCAAAACTGCAATTCATGATATCTTATGATATCAATTCATGGCGATTCATCGCCAATTCATGCGAGGAACTCGCAATTCATAACCTATTATGCGAGGAACTCGCAATTCCCGAGCCGATCAGTAACATCTGTTCCTTACCGGTCCCTTGTGCTTTTTATTTCTTTTATGGACGTTTAGTCATCGTCCTTATCTTCTATATCATCCGCGGAGATTTGATAGGTCGTCCCGTTTTCCTGCGCCTTTTTCTGCCAACGGTACTTTTTCACCGTGCTCTTGAATTCGTAATAAAGCGGAATGGCGAAGAAGATGACCCAGCCGGGGTGCCAAGCGTTGGCGAGGAATCCCACCAACAAAAATCCCGCGACGGTCAGCGCAGGGACAAGCAGATCGAAGACTTTTGCCCAACTGCCGCCCTTGATCGCCGCCACGATCATATAATAGATAGGGATGATGAAGAACAGTACCCAGTACGGATGCCACAATCCGGCGATGAATCCGAGGCACAGATATACGCCCGTCACGACCAACGCAATGGGAAACGCCGCCGCCGACTTGTGCTTGACGCACTCAATGATGAGATAATACGTCGGGATCAGCAAAAAGATGAGCCAGCCCGGGTGCCAAAGAGAACCCAGCACGCCAATCAAAACGTATGCGACCGCCACCATAAGGGGCAACGCGTCGTTTAAGAGCATAATGGGGAGCGGCGTCACGCGACGAAATCGTCTTTCCTCTTCCTCGAATTTTTCCACCTTCTTTTTCCCTCTCTTGATCTTTTCAAAGAATTCGTCCATAAAACACCTCCGAGATCCTTTTCTTCCCCTATTGTACCACCGCCAAACCGCGAATGCAATCTCTCTTTTGCTTTTTCGCCTCCGAAGTCGAGGTTTGTTGTTCGGCGAACCTCCGACACGATTATTATCAAGTAATAATATTCCTTATATTGATCGCCTTTGTCCAATACTTTCCTCTCGTTTTGCCTTATGGGGATCGAACCGTCCCAAAGTTTTCATTTTCTTGACTTGAATCCTTTCCGATTGATATAATTTTACAAACAAGGCAACGAAACCTTTTACTTTAGTAATTTAGTTGACTAAAGTATTAAAATAGTGTATGATATATCTACCGAGGGAGATTTTTAGTAAAAAAGGACCTTCGGTGGTAGGAATTTTTTGACGGAAAGGAGAGATATGGACGCAAAACCGACCAAGAAAGAACAAGTCGCTCAAAATTTACGCGCGCTATACTCGTCGTACGGCTATTGTCGCTACCGCATGAGCAACTTCGAGGAATACTCGTTTTATTTGAAGAACAAGAACTTCTTAACAAGCGACAAGATCGTCACTTTTAACGACCTCGACGGCAGACTGATGGCGTTAAAGCCCGACGTGACTCTATCCATCGTCAAGACCGCCAAGCCGGGGGACAAACTGTACTACATCGAAAACGTATACCGTCCGATGGGGATATCCTATCGGGAGATCGAGCAAATGGGTGTGGAGACCGTCGGCAAAATAAACGTACACGTCGAGGCGGAGCTTTTACTTCTCGCCGCTAAGAGCCTGCGCGAAGTGGACGAGAACTGCGTCCTCGATATCTCTCACGTCGGTCTGGTCAACGCGCTCGCGGACAAGGCGGGCGCGGACAAAAAGGACCTTTTGGCGCTTCTTTCCAAAAAGAACTATCACGAGGCGGCGGAGAGATACCCGGAAAACGAAGCGGTGCTGAAAGCCTTGTTCTTTACCGATCTTTCGGCGGCGAAGACATATCTCACGGACAAAGAGCGCGAATATGTGGACGAACTGCTCTATTTGATCGACTTTTTGAACAAGGCGGGACAAAAGGCGGAAGCGGACTTCTCTCTGGTGGACGACGAGCGGTACTACAACGGGATCATCTTCCGCGGATATGTGAAAAAGGTCCCCCGCCCCATCCTGTCGGGCGGACGATACGACCGCTTGCTGAAAAAGATGCACAAGGACTTCGGCGGAATGGGATTCGCGCTGTATCTGAACGAGATCTCCCTATACGACGAGCGACCGAAATTCGACTGCGACTGTCTCGTACTGTATACCGAAACGGAGACGTCGTATCATGCGGCGTGCGACTACGCCGACGCTCTGCGCGCGCAAGGCAAGACGGTACGTCTTTCTCCCGAGTTCTGTCCAGATCTACGCACGGAAAAGACGGTACTGTTCGACCGAGGAGGTAAGATATGCTGAACGTAGCTTTGCCCAAAGGGCGACTCGCCGACAAGGTATGTCGAGCGCTGACCGAGACGGGCTATAACGTCGCCCCGGTCGAAAAAGACGACCGAAGACTGGTCTTCACCGACGGTGACAACGGCATAAAGTACTTTTTGGTCAAGCCGTCCGACGTGGCGGTCTACGTCGAAAGAGGCGCCGCCGACGTGGGCGTCGCGGGCAAGGACATCCTGCTCGAATATGAGCCCGACGTGTACGAGCTGCTCGACCTCAAGATCGGCAAGTGTCGTCTCGCCGTCGCCGCCAAAGCGGACTTCTTTGACGAGCTCGACCGACCCTTAGTCGTGGCGACCAAATTCGTCAACGTCACCAAGGACTACTACGCGAAAAAGAACCGTCCCATCGAGATCGTCAAACTGAACGGCTCCATCGAACTGGCGCCTCTGCTTGGCATGAGCGACGTCATCGTGGACATCGTGGAGACGGGGACCACCTTGCGGGAGAACGGCATGAAAGTCTACGAAGACATCGTGCCCGTATCGGCGCGACTGATCGCCAACAAATCGAGCTACAAATTCAAAAAGAGCGCCGTGGACGAACTGGTCGGACGACTCAGAAGCGGTCTCGGCATTCAATAGGAGAGCATAATGAAAAGGTTTTTATTGAGAGATATCCCCGTCGAAGAGATCGTCAAGCAGTCGCTTTTCGACCTGTCCGCCGTCGAAGAGGCAGCAAAAAAAATCGTCGCCGACGTCAAGAACGAGGGCGACGCCGCGCTACTGTCCTATGCGAAAAAGTTCGACGGCTTTTCGGGAAACGCCCAAGACCTCGTCGTCACCGAAGAGGAGATGGATTCCGCCGTCAAAAACACCGATCTGTACTTCCTGGAGACTCTGCTGGAAGCAAAGAAAAATATTGCCGTTTATCATACTAAACAGCTCCGTTCGGGCTACCAAATCAATGATTCCGGGAAGGTCCTCGGGCAAGTCGTCCGCCCCTTGGAAAGGGTGGGCGTATATGTGCCGGGTGGGACCGCGGCGTACCCGTCTACGGTCCTGATGGATGTACTCCCGGCGGTGATCGCCGGCGTAAAAGAGGTCGTGATCGTCACGCCCGCCAAGGACAACAAGGTCCCGGACGCGATCCTGGTCGCCGCCAAAGTCGCCGGAGTCAAGACCGTCTACAAAGTGGGCGGCGCGCAGGCGATAGCGGCCTTAGCGTACGGCACCGAGACGATCAAAAAGGTGGACAAGATCGTCGGACCGGGCAATGCGTACGTCGCCGCGGCAAAGCGGGCGGTATTCGGACAAGTGGCGATCGATATGGTCGCCGGTCCGAGCGAAATACTGGTCGTCGCCGACGAGTCCGCCGATCCGAAATACGTCGCGGCGGATCTCTTGAGCCAAGCCGAACACGACAAAAACGCCTCCGCCATTCTGATAACGGACAGCGCGAGCCTGGCGGACGCGGCGGAAGCGGAAGTGTATCGCCAACTGGAAGCCCTCCCACGCAAGGAGATCGCGGGGACTTCTATTGAAAACAACGGCAAGATCATCGTCTGCGACGATCTGACCGAAGCGATCTCGGTCGCCAACGCCATTGCGCCCGAGCATCTGGAGCTGTCGGTCAAAGATCCCTTTGCCCTTCTTGCCGACGTCAAGAACGCCGGTTCGGTCTTTTTGGGCAGTTACGCGCCCGAGCCTCTCGGGGACTACTTCGCCGGACCCAATCACACTCTGCCCACCTCCGGGACGGCGCGCTTCTCCTCCCCTCTGTCGGTGGACGACTTCGTCAAAAAGTTCTCGTACGTCTATTACGACCGGGACAGCCTCCTTGCCGTAGCCGATCGAATAGCCGACTTCGCCGAGCGGGAGGGACTGTCCGCGCACGCCAACGCCATCCGGGTGAGAAAGGAGACCGACGATGAGTAAGTTCTTGAAAGAGGGCTACGCCCGACTCGTCCCTTACGTCCCCGGCGAACAGCCGAAGGACCGCGCCTATGTCAAACTGAACACGAACGAGAACCCCTATCCGCCCTGTCCGGCGGCGCAAAGCGTCTTGGACGACGAGGCAAAACTCTTGCGGCTCTATTCCGACCCGGAGAGTAGCGAACTCGTTCGCGCGATAGCCGACCTGTACGGAGTCAGCGAGCAGAACGTCCTCGTCACCAACGGCAGCGACGAGTCCCTCGCCTTTTTGTTCTGCGCCTTTTTCGATCAAAAGAGGGCGGTCGCTTTCCCGGATATCACTTACGGCTTCTATCCCATCTTTGCCGACTATGCCGGGGCTTCTTACGAAGAGATCCCCTTGCGAGAGGACTTTACGATCGACGTAGAAGCAATGCTTCGGTCAAAAAAACACTTGGTTTTTGCCAATCCCAACGCTCCGACCGGGCTGAAGATCGAGTTGTCCGACGTGCGACGTCTGGCGCAGTCCGATCCCGATCGGCTGGTCGTCGTAGACGAGGCGTATGTGGACTTCGGCGCGGACAGTGCCGTACCGCTCATAAAGGAGTACGACAATCTGATCGTCGTGCAGACTTTTTCCAAAAGCAGAAGTCTTGCCGGCGCACGGTTGGGGATGACCTTCGCTCCGAAGGCTCTTTTGGACGATCTGAAGACGGTCAAATACTCCTTCAACCCCTACAACGTGAACCGGCTGACCGAAAAACTCGGCAAAGCCGCCATAGAAGACGTCGCCTACTTTACCGACTGCGTCAACAAGGTAAAAAAGACCCGCACGGAGGCGAAAGTCAGGCTGGAGAGTCTCGGCTTTTTCGTCCTGCCGAGCTACAGCAACTTTCTCTTCGCCCGCCACGAAAGAATCGGCGGAAAAGACTTGTATCTCGCGCTCAAAGACCGCGGCGTCCTCGTCCGGCACTTTGACAAAGCGCGGATCGCCGACTTTGTACGAGTGACTGTCGGCACCGACGAACAGATGGATATCCTCTACGCCGCTCTGCAAGACATCCTCGAAAAAACCACCCGATAAAGGAGAAATTATGCGTACATCGACAAAACACAGGACCACCAAAGAGACCGATATCGAGATCTCCCTCACGCTGGAAGGGGGCGCGGTGGACGTCAAGAGCGGGAGCGGATTCTTCGACCACATGTTGACCCTCTTCGCTTCGCACGGAGGCTTCGGTCTGACGGTCAAAAACGTCGGCGACTTCGACGTGGACTTTCACCACTCCGTAGAAGATATCGGCATCGTACTCGGAGAAGCATTCGCCGAAGCCCTTCAAGACAAACGCGGTATCAACCGCTATGGGCAGTTCCTTCTGCCGATGGACGAAGCGCTGGTTCTTGTCGCCCTCGATCTGTCGGGCAGGAGCTTTTTAGCCTACGACGTACCGCTCCGCGCAAGCCGCTTGACCGACGAAGGAGACGAACAAAACCCGAAGGTTGGCTATTTCGACTGCGAACTCGCCGAAGAGTTCTTTCTCGCTTTCACGCGCGCGGCGAACGTCACGCTGCACATAAAAGAACTGTCGGGCAAAAACACGCACCACATTCTGGAGGCGGTCTTCAAGGGGTTCGGCAGGGCGATGAAAGAGGCTTGTACGATCACGGGGACGACGCTCCCCAGCACCAAAGGGGTCCTGTAATGCTCGGCGTCGTAGACTACGGGGTGGGCAACCTCTTTTCCCTCTCGGCGTCGCTCCGATACCTCGGGGTCCCGACGGAGATATCCGCCGACAAGGACGTCCTTGCAAAATGCGACCGACTGATCCTTCCCGGGGTGGGAGCCTTCGGGGACGCCGCGAAAAAACTCCGGGACGCCGGACTGGACGAAGTGGTAAAACAAGTCGCCCTCTCCGACCGTCCGATCCTTGGGGTGTGCCTGGGGATGCAACTGCTGTTTGAGAAGAGCTACGAATACGGCGAGCACGCCGGGCTCGCTCTCCTGCCCGGGGTCGTCTCTCCCCTTGCGGATCGGAAAGAACTCGTCGGCAAAAAGATCCCGCAGATGGGCTGGAACAGCCTCGTTAAAAAGCGAGATTGCCCCATTCTTTCCGAAGTAGATGACGGCGAATATTTCTATTATGTCCATTCCTTTTACGCCGACGGAGAGAGCGACTGCTGCGACGCCTATTCTGACTACGGGATCAAAGTCGCCGGAGTAGTCCGCAACAAGAACGTCTACGGGACGCAATTCCATCCCGAAAAGAGCGGCGACGCCGGACTGCGGCTGCTTGCCGCCTTTACGAAGATTTGACCAAGGAGAAAAGATGCTGATACTGCCTGCTATCGATATACTGGACGGAAAAGCCGTGCGCCTACTGCGCGGCGAGTACGACAAAAAGACCGTCTACGGCGAGCCGACGGAATTCGCCGCGCAATATAAAAGGGACGGCGCGACCGAACTGCACGTCGTGGACCTCAACGGAGCGAGAAGCGGACGCACCGACAACTTCTCCGTCGTAAAAGACCTCGTGCAGGTCGGGCTCAACGTGGAAGTCGGCGGTGGGATCCGGAATATGGAGACTGTCGAACGATACCTTTCGTGCGGAGTCAAGCGCGTTATTTTGGGCACAGCCGCGATCAAAGACCCCGATTTTTTGGCTTCCGCCGTCAAGTCGTTCGGCGACGCGATCGCAGTGGGAGTTGATACAAAAGGCGGACTCGTGGCGACTGACGGGTGGGAAAAGGTGTCCCAAACGGATTCTTTTACGTTCTGCACCCATTTGCGCGACATCGGCGTCAAGACCGTCGTCTATACCGACGTAAGCACCGACGGCACGCTCAAGGGGACCAATATGGACGCCTTCAGTCGGCTTCAACAGATCGCCGGACTCAACGTCATCGCTTCGGGCGGGATCACCTATCCGTACGAGATCTTCACTCTCGCAAAAAAAGGACTCTTCGGAGCGATCTTGGGAAAAGCGCTCTACGAAGGCGTCCTCACCCTTCCCACCGCTCTCAGAGCGGCGGAGGGACTATGTTAGCCAAAAGGATCGTCCCCTGCCTGGACGTGCGGGACGGCAGAGTGGTCAAAGGGAAAAACTTCGTCGGGATCCGCGACGTAGAGGACCCGAAGACGATGGCGAAGTTCTATAACGACGAAAGCGCGGACGAGTTGGTCTTTTACGACATCACGGCAAGCGCGGACGGAAGAAAACTCTTCGCCGACGTGCTGACCTCGGTCGCGGAGGAGATCTTCATCCCCCTGACGGTGGGCGGCGGGATCAATACCCTCGACGACTTCGATCGGGTCCTGAAGTGCGGCGCCGATAAGGTCAGCGTCAACTCGGGCGCCATCAAAAACCCCTCTCTCATCGCCGACGCCGCCAAAAAATACGGCGACCAATGCGTGGTCCTCAGTATGGACGTCAAACGCGTGGGCGGCAAGTACGTCGTCTTTGCCAAAGGCGGCAGAGAGGACACCGGCATAGACGCCATCGACTGGGCAAAACGCGGGGTCGATTCCGGCGCGGGGGAGATCGTCCTCAACTCCATCGACACCGACGGCGTCAAGGGCGGGTTCGACCTAAATATGCTCTCGGCGATCTGCGACGTGGTATCCGTCCCCGTGGTAGCCAGCGGCGGCGCGGGCAAAAAGGAGGACTTTCTGACCCTTTTTTCCACCCTCCCCAAAGTGGACGCGGGGCTGGCTGCGGGCATCTTCCACGACAGGAGCCTCCGCATAAGAGACCTGAAAAAATATCTGAAACAAAACGGCGTGGAAATACGCCTGTGACAAGGAGATAACCTTATGCTCGACATCAACACTCTGAAATTTGACGAAAAGGGGCTCATCCCCGCCATCGTGCAGGACTACCGCACCAAAGAGGTCCTCACCCTCGCCTATATGAACCGAGAGAGCCTGGAGATCACGCTGAAAGAAAAGCGCACTTGCTTTTTCTCCCGCTCCCGGCAAGAACTCTGGCGCAAAGGCGAGACCTCCGGCAACTATCAAAACGTCGTCGCCATAACGGCGGACTGCGACCTCGACGCTTTGGTCGTCGAAGTGGACAAAGTCGGACCCGCCTGCCACACCGGAAACGAGAGTTGCTTCTTTAACGAAGTCTACCAAAACGACGCCTACAAACCTTTCTCTTATGAGCGGCTCTACGAACTCATCAAGGGTAGAAAGACCGACAAAAAGGAGGGGTCCTACACGACCTATCTCTTTGAAAAAGGCTTGGACAAAATCTTGAAAAAAGTCGGCGAAGAGTCCACCGAAGTCATCATCAGCGCCAAAACGGCAGCAAACGTGAGACCGTCTACGAGATCTCCGATCTCACCTATCACGTCATGGTATTGATGGTGGAGATGGGCATCTCCTTAGGAGACGTCTTCGACGAACTCGCCTCCCGCCACGTCATCGATAAAAAGGTCAAGCAAGAGACGGTCCGATAAAGATACCCGAAAAGGATCCGCACTGAATTTCTCTTGCTCTTGACGGTGCGGAGAAAATTCGGTATACTGTTTTTATCAAGGATTCCGGAGGGAGAAATGCGCAGAAACGGTATGTGTCCTATTTGCTACTTACGCGGGCTGTTCGTCCCGGCGAAGCCTTTTGTCGAGACCTACAAACTGAGACCGGTCGAAAACGAAGGCCGAAAGACGCCCATTATGGGATGGTCGAGCTGGAACACTTTCCGCAACCGGATCGACGAAAATTTGATCCTCGACACCGCCAAGGCGATGAAAGAGTCGGGGCTTTTGGACGCCGGGTACGAATACGTCAATTTAGACGACAACTGGCACTCCTCCGAACGGACGACGGAGGGAAAAATAACCGCCGATCCGGGCAGATTCCCGCACGGGATTCCCGATTTGGTCACAAAGTTGAACGACCTCGGCTTTAAGGCGGGGATCTATTCCAGCAACGGGACGCTCACCTGCGAGGACCTTCCGGCGAGCCTCCATCGAGAGGACCTCGACGCGCGCACCTTCGCCTCGTTCGGCGTAGAGTACCTCAAGTACGACTACTGCCACCACGAGATCATGTCGAAATATGCGCCCATCGTGTACGGGATCGAACTATCCCGTTTCGGCACCGAAAACATATATTATGATTGCCAAAAGGCGAGACTTTTCGGCAATGCGAAGTTTATGAAAGACAAGGTCTGCCCAAGCGGATACCATGTCTCCGGACTGGATAAAAACAGCGGATATATGGAGTACGACGTCCATGTGGAAGAGGAAGGCGACTACGTCCTGACGATATGCGTAAGGAAGTTCGGAAGTAAGTACGACAAAGTCCTCGCCGCTCTTATCGAAGACGAGATCTACCTTTACTACGTCCCCGCGCAGAAAAAACCGAACAACACGGGCAGATTCCAGAAGACCGTACACCTCAAAAAGGGCGAAAACACCATCCGCCTCTTCAATCCCTGCACGCGCCGCTCCGACGGGGCGTTTTTGCAGTACTATACGATGGGGAAAGAACTGGCGATTGCCGCTAAAGAGCGCGAGGGCGACTTCCGCCCCATCACCTACTCCATCTGCGAGTGGGGTTGGAACAGCCCCTACAAGTGGGGTAAGATCGCCGGCAACATGTGGCGCACCACCCCGGACATCCGACCGTGGTTTTTGTGGATCAAATTAATATACGGTCACACCGTCAAACTCTACAAGTACGCCGCGCCCGGTCACTACAACGACCCCGATATGCTCGAAGTCGGAAACGGGAGTCTGACCGAAAACCAAAATATCGCCCACTTCTCCCTGTGGTGCATGATGAACGCCCCCTTGGTCTTGGGCAACGACATCAGAAAGATCACCCCCGAAATCCTGAAGATCGTCACCAACAAGGATATGATCGCCATCGACCAGGACCCGTTGAGTCTCCCCTGCAAACGCCTCCAAAAAGGCAAAGTGGACGTCCTCGCCAAACCCCTCTCCGACGGCAAAGTCGCCCTGTGCCTCTTCAACCGTTCCAAGTCGATCAAACAAAAGTCCGTCACCCTCGACAAAGTGATGTTGGACGACTATATCAACCGCCCCGTCGCAAAATCCTATACCGTCAAAGACGTCTGGGAGGACGAATACTACGAGTGCGACGCAACGTTGAAGACCGAAATCAAACCCGAGTGCGTGAAAGTCTTTATCCTCGAACCGAAAGAGTAAATCGGCAGTCCTTTTCGGTCGCGGAATGATTCATAGATTATATAAACGTCCCGCTTGGGACGTTTAAGAATACCCTTTTGCTTTATTTACAGGGGTATGTAAAGCCGTTAAAAACAGAGTTTCTTTAAGGCTAGATAGTAAATATCCATCATCTTGGCAAAGTCGTCCAGGTCCATATACTCGTCGGGGCAGTGCATCCCCTCGTTGCCGCCGGGGAAGCAGGGACCGAAGGCGACGCCGAGGGGCAGGACGCGCGCGTAGGTGCCGCCGCCGATGGCGATGGGTTCGGCTTTTCCGCCCATGACTTGGTCGTAAGCGGAAAGGAGGGACTTGACGAGGTCGTTTTCTTTGTCGACGTAGAGGGGCAGGTGAAAGAAGCCTTGCTCGACGGTAAGGCACTGCAAGTTCTTTTGCAGTATGGCGGTGACGTCGTCCTTGTTGATCGTGACGGGGTGGCGAATGTCTAATTCAAACACGATCTCGTCGCCTTCGGTGCGGGCGCACCCGAGGTTCAGGGTCAGCGGACCCGACACGTCGTCGGAAAGTGCCAAGCCCACGTTCTTGCCGTCCGACGCGGAAAAGGCGTGCGCGAGCGCGGCAAAACGCTCGTCGTCCTCCGCGATAGCGGTCAGAACTCTTACGAGCGCGTTGTCGCCCGCTTCCGGATGAGACCCGTGCGCCGACTTGCCTTTGGTCTCGACAACGCGCCCGTCCGCATACTCGACCCGGGCATAGTCCGGCACCATATTGGCGCGACTGCCGGAGACGAAATCTTTAATAAACGCCGGCTTTGGCATCCTGATGACGTGATAAACGATACCCTTTTCGCAGTTTATGACCGGAAAGTCTCCGTCGGGAGAGATGCCGCGTTTATGCAATTCTTCCTGCTCTACATAGTGGTCCATACATCTCCAGCCGCTCTCCTCGTCGCACCCGACGATGAAGCGCAACTTGCACTTCGGGGTCAAGCCTTCGCGCAAAAGTTCGATCGCGGCGTACAGACATGCGGCGTACGGTCCCTTGTCGTCCAGCGTCCCGCGTCCGAAAAGTTTGCCGTCCTTTTCCACCGCGCCGAAGGGGTCCACCGACCAATTTTTGTCCACGGGTACGACGTCCAGATGGCACAATACGCCGAAGAGGTCTCCCTCGCCGACTTCGCCGTAGCCGTAAAAATAATCGCCGTTTTTGACCGAAAAACCGGCGTCCTTCATCGTCGCAAGAGCGAGGTCCAGCGCTTCCGCCACTCCCTCGCCAAAGGGTTTTTGTCCGACGGCGGGCGCTTCCACGCTGTCGATCCGTACAAGCGACTTCAAAAACGCTTTCGCCTCCGCCACGGTGCTTTCTTTTACATATTTCGTCCGATACACTGATTAACCTCCCACGGCGATCGAAAAAAATCGACTGCCGGATATATTGCTCGTAATAATTATACACACTTTGGCAAAAATGTGGTACAATATTCGCGTACAAAAATTTTGAGAGACAAAGAGGAGACTGTTTTATGAGAGTACGCACACGCTTCGCCCCCAGCCCGACGGGATTTATGCACGTCGGCAACTTGCGCACCGCCTTGTACGCCTATCTATACGCCAAACACTTCGACGGCGACTTCATCTTGCGGATCGAAGACACCGACCGGGAGCGCTACGTCGAGGGCGCGGTGGACGTCATCTACTCCACCCTGCAAAAAGCCGGGATCGGGCACGACGAGGGTCCCGACAAGGACAAGGGCTACGGACCGTATATTCAGAGCGAAAGAAAGCCCATCTACGGAAAATATGCCGAACTACTCGTAGAAAAGGGCGGCGCCTATTACTGCTTCTGCGACAAGGAGCGATTGGAGTCCCTGAAGGACGAAAACGGCGTGGCGCGCTATGACAAAAAGTGCCTGCGTCTTTCCAAAGAGGAAGTCGCCGAGAGACTGAAGCGCGGCGACCCCTACGTCATCCGGCAGAACATCCCGCTCGATGGCGTCAGCGAATACGAAGACATGGTCTACGGCAAGATCACCGTCCCCAACGCCGATATGGAGGACGGAGTCCTTCTTAAGTCCGACGGCATGCCCACCTATAACTTCGCCAACGTCGTAGACGACCATCTGATGGAGATCTCCCACGTCATCCGCGGCACCGAGTACCTCTCCAGCACCCCTAAGTACAACTTAATGTACGACGCATTCGGATGGGAGCGCCCGAAGTATATGCACCTGCCCCCCATCATGAAGGACGCCCAGCACAAGCTGTCCAAGCGCTACGGCGACGCCAACTTCGAGGACTTTATCGAAAAGGGCTATCTCCCGCAAGCCATCGTCAACTATATCGCCTTACTCGGTTGGTCTCCGAAAGGCAACGAGGAAAAGTTGTCGATACAAGAGCTCATTCAAGAGTTCGACGTGGACGGCATCAGCAAGTCCGGGTCCATCTTCGACGAGCAAAAAATGCGCTGGCTCAACGCCCAATATATCCGCGAGACGACCGAAGAAGAGTTCCTCGAACTCGCCACGCCCTGGTTTGAAAAGAGCGTCATAAAAGGCAAGTACGACTACAAACTCTTCGCCTCTCTGTTGCACTCCCGCGTGGAGATCCTGTCCGAGATCCCCGATATGGTCGCCTTCATCGAGGACTTTTCCGACTACGGCATCAGCCTGTACGAACATAAAAAACTGAAAATCGACCTCAATATCGCAAAACAAGCGGTAGAGACCTCCATCGAAGCCGTCGAGCCTTTGACCTCCTTCTCCGTCGAGGACGTCCACAACGCGCTGGTCGCCAAAGCCGAAGAAAAAGGCTTGAAGAAAGGGCAGGTCCTCTTCTGCGCTCGTCTCGCCGTCACCGGCAAAGCGTCCACCCCCGGCGGCGCCGCCGAAATGGCAGCCCTCCTCGGCAAAGAGGAGACTCTCAAAAGACTCAAATTCAGTCGGTCTCTCTTCAACGCATAATCTATTCCTCTGCATTCAAAAACGCCCCGATCGGGGCGTTTTT
>JAFVAC010000031.1 GCA_017476265.1 Clostridia bacterium | reverse complement strand
TCTTTGTGCAGTTTTGCAGCTTCCATGAGATAGGATTCATGACCAAAGGAGTCAGCCATGATGACCTTGCAGCCTTGCTCGACGAGCTCGTTTGCTACAGTCGTGCATTCAGCGCCCTCTTCGACTCCGCTTCTGATGATCAACTGACTATCGGAAAGACCGATCATCTGAGCAGCCGTTTTAGCGGCGTCGATGAAGTTCTTATCGTACGTCGAAGCGTCGTCGTGAAGCGTGATCAATCCGAATTTGAAATCGGCAGGAACCGTACCGGTGTACTCGGGAATAACGATCTCATTGACGCTGGCCGTCGAGGTCTCGCCGCAAGCGACGAGGGCGATACAGAGAGTAGCGATGACGGCTACTGCAAGTACCAGAGACAAAACTTTTTTCATTGTAAAAACCTCCGTTTTTTAGTTTTTTGTTTTATTGACGAAAAGTAAGCGACGTGTCGGTCATCTTGTCGATCAAAGCAAGAGACTCGACGCGCACGCCTTGCGCCCGGAGACGATCGCCGCCCCCCTGAAAGCCCTTTTCTATTACGATGCCGCACCCGACCAAAGTCGCGCCGGCTTGCTCGACCAAAGAGATCAGCCCTTCGAGCGCGGCGCCGTTTGCCAAAAAGTCGTCGACGATGAGGATCTTGTCCCCCGCCTTCAAGAACTCCTTAGAAACAATAATGTCATATACTTTCCCGTGCGTATATGACATTACTTTTGCGGTATAGACCTCGCTGGATATGTTCTTGGTTTGCGTTTTCTTCGCAAAGAGCATCGGACAGCCGAACGCATATGCGGTAAACGCCGCTATTCCGATCCCGGACGCCTCGATAGTCAGGATTTTATTCACTCCCTCCCCGGCAAAGCGTTTCGCAAACTCTTTTCCGATCTCGGCAAGAAGGCTCGGGTCGATTTGGTGATTCAGAAAACTGTCCACCTTTAGTATATTGTCGGGATAAATCCTGCCATATTTCAGTATTTTGTCCTTTAATAACTGCACGTTCCTTCTCCTTCCATCGTAGCCCGTATCAAGGGTACAATCTCATTGTAAGAAAACCGTCTTTGCAAAGTCAAACAAAAATCGTCACTTTTCCAAAAAAAAAATTTTTACTTTTTTTTTACTGTCTTATATGCCTAACGACTTCTTGTACGAAATGAAAAGGCGGGCGCGACTTTCGTAGCGCCCGCGCTTTCTTGCCATCTTACTTGTCAGCCGGAGTAAGACGTCTTGCGAGAAGAAGTACCCTGCGTCCAGCTATATGTGGTCGTCCCGGAACTGTTGCTGATCCGATAGGACTTGCCTGCGGCAAAGTACTCGCTGGATATGAGCATATTCTTATAAGTGCCGTCCAGTGTGAACGTGAACAAGGACGTACCGGTCGTCGTACAGTAGACGGTATAGGTCCCGGAATAGAAAGTATACGACGACCCGAAAGAACCGCTCGAACCGCCCGGTCTTCCGCCGGGTCCGTTCATACCTCCTCCAATCGAGGAGGAAGAGCCGAAGACGACGTAATAGTTGCCGGAAGAAGTCGAAGGCAGAGACTCGTTGCTGAACGTCCCCACGGCGACGATGGTCCCTCCGCTCGTCGTGACGGTATCGTCGGTGTCGAGAGCCGCCATATTCCCGCTGGTGTCGCTCGTACCGTTTCTGGTGATGACGAATCCGCCCGTCTGGGTGAAGGTCCCGTTGCTGTCTATCCCGTCCACGTCTCCTGTTCCGACGGTGACGTCGAGAGTCCCGCCCGTCACCAGAATATACGGCGTAGAGGAAGTACTTCCGCCCGCATTGACACCGTCGTCGGTCGCATAGACGGTAGTGGTACCGCTCTCAACCGTAACGGAGTTATTTCCCTTGATTCCGTTGTTTTCGGCAGTCACCGTCAGGGTCACGTTCTTTATTTTCAGATCTTTGGTACAATGGATCCCGTTGTTATAGGTAGAAGATACGGTCAAAGAGCCGTTGCCTTGTATCTGCAAGTCACACGGAGCGTAAATACATCCGCCGGACGCGTCGCTCGTCGAAGTACGGGTATCGTACAGGTCGTTTTCACTGCCCGACGTCGCCGATATCTTGACTTCCTCAGCTGAAGTGACGGTGATGCAAGGACCGGTGGAGCAGGAAATAACTACACCCTCCAACTTCAGCGTGACTTCTTCATCCTCGCCGACGTCGATCACGATCTGCCCGTCGGACAGCTCTCCCAACAGATAATAAGTGTCTGCCGCCGTGATGGTATACACCGCACCGCTCACGGTGTAGCCGGTATGGACGTACGACTCATCCACTACGCGAGTAATGGAAAACGTCGCATATGGGTCCTCTTGTCCGCAGACGGTACAAACGCCGTTATCATAGCTATGTCCAAGCGCGGTCAGAGTCAGGCTCGCAAGCGTCGTCTCTTGATAATCGACGTCAAAGTATTTTCCGCAGACCGAACAAGTGTAATAGGCTTCGTTGCCGTAGGTCTCGCACAAGGGGTCCACAGGGTTGTGATACGAATAGATGTGCCCGGTCGCCACAACCGTGACCGAGGTGAGTTCGGTCGTCCCGTCCTCGTCCGAAAAATATTTGTCGCATCCGGCGCTATAATATTACGCCGAGTGTCCGTCGGTCAGACAAGTCACCTCCACCGCCTTCACATACGTCATCGAGTGCGTATGCGTCGTCGTGGAAGTTTGTTTATTGCCCGAACTTAACGTGTCCCCACACCCAAAAAGCGTCAGACAGCAGAGTGCGGAAAGAATCGCCACCGTCAGGATAAGAAAGATTATTTTTTTAGTCATAACAGATACTCCTCCGAGTATTTGATACTTACACCATAATCTTCCTACTTAAATCGTACATAAATAATTCAAATACCGGACAATGAATTGAATACGCATTGCGCGCACACGCGCAATAATAAAGGAAAGGAGCGCGTCGATCCGACGCGCTCCGAGATAAAGCGTAGTGTTTTTATTTCGCTCTCTTTTTCTTCTCTTCCTCGATGATCTTGGCGACCGAAGAGGACGGGACTTCGTCGTAGCGAGCGAACTCCATCGAGAAGGTCCCTCTGCCCTGCGTCATACTTCTGAGGTCGATGGCGTAGCGGTGCATTTCGGCAGCAGGTACTTCGCCGGTGACGACGGTCTTGCCCTTGTCGGACTCCATACCGAAAACCTTTCCTCTACGCTTGGTGATGTCGCCCATGATGTCTCCCATAAAGTCGCTCGGGACGACGACCTTGACGTTGAGGATCGGCTCGAGAAGGACGGGGTTCGCTTTGGGAATACCCTCTTTGAAGGCGAGTTTTGCCGCTTCGATAAACGCCGCCTCTTTGCTGTCCACGGGATGGTAGCTGCCAAAGTACAGAATCGCGCGGAATCCGACCATGGGGCACCCCGCGAGGACGCCGGTGGACTTGATCTCGCGTAAGCCCTTTTCTACCGACGGGAAGTACTGCTTGGGGACGGCGCCGCCAACAACCTCTTCGCCGAATTCAAAATCGATGTCGGGCGCGGGCTCGAAGCGGATATAGACGTCACCGTACATACCGCTGCCTCCGTTCTGCTTCTTATACTTGCCCTGTTGCTCGACGGTCTTTCTGATCGTCTCACGATAGGCGACTCTCGGCTCGGTGAGTTTTGCCTCGACTTTGTATTTGTTTTTGACCTTTTTGCAGAGGACGTCGATTTGCGTCTCGCCCATACCGCAGATGACGGTCTCCTGGGTCTCGGGATCCTTTTCCACTTTAAAGGTGCAGTCCTCTTCCATAAGTTTTCTGAGTCCCTCGACGACTTTGTCCGCGCCGCCCTTTTCGTCCGCGACCAAAGCAAGGGTCAGGACCGGCTTCGGGAAGTCGATGGGATCGAACTGTACGTTGAGCGCGGAGTCGCACAGGGTGTCTCCGGTGGAGGTGTAGGACAACTTGGCAAATGCCCCGATGTCTCCCGCGCGGAGGACTTCCACCGCCTCTTGCTGCTTGCCCTTCAAGATGTACAGCGCGGAGATCTTTTCGGTCTCGTCCTTGGTCGTATTTGCGACGACGTCGCCCGTCTTAACCTTGCCGCTGACCACCTTGAAAAGAGACAGTCTGCCCACGAAGGGGTCTACGATGGTCTTGAAAACGCGCGCGGCGAAAGGTTTGTTCTCGTCATAGTCGAGCTCCACCTTCTCCTCTCCGCGATTTGCGACGGCGGGTCCGTTCTCTCCCGGCGCGGGGAGGAAGTTGACGACGTTTTCCAGCAGGTCGCAGAGAACCGGCTTGCCGACGGCGACGCCGGCGACGATAGGCATAAACTCCCCTCTGTGCACCAAAGTCTTGATGCCGGCGATCTTGTCCTCTTTGGACAAAGCCATCTCTTCAAAGAACTTTTCCATCAACGTCTCGTCGGCTCCCGCGGCGATCTCGGTGAGTTCTCCGTCCAATCCTTCGACGGTGGAAGCCAGTCCGCCCGGAACGGCGATCTCGGTGCCTGCGTTGTCGAACGCTTTGCCGCCTAAGATATCGACGTAACCGAGCATGGTATAGCCGTCCATAATGGGCAGTTCGGTCGCGCCGACCTTGGTGCCGTATTTTTCTTTGATGGCTTCTACGGTCTTGAGGTAGTCGCTGTTCTCCTTATTGACGCCGTTAATGAAGATCATCACGGGGATATTCTTTTCGATACAGTAGTCGAGCGCCTTTTCCGTGCCGACGGAGAGGTTGCCCGCGGCCTGCGTGACGACGATGGCTCCGTCGCAGACGGTCAGAGCACTGACCATCTCCCCCTCGAAGTCGAAGAACCCGGGGACGTCAATGAAATTGATCTTGTAATCTTTATATAAAACGTAGCTTGCGCTGAGCGAAATACTCATCTTGCGGTTGATCTCTTCCGCGTCAAAGTCGCTGACGGTGGTGCCGTCGTCCACTCTGCCCAGACGATCGATACCCTTGGTGGAAAACAAGATGGCCTCGAGTAAAGAGGTCTTACCTTCTCCACCGTGTCCGATGAGAGCGACGTTTCTGATCTTGTCTTTGCCGAAACTTGCCATTTTATCTTTTCTCCTTCAAAAATTACTGTTCCAGGTCCGCATACGGACTATACTCTTATGATACCATCACGTCTACTATTTTTCAAGGGGGTATTTTCCATAATTTAGATAAAATTTCCCCGATAGACCGCGAAAAAGACCGTACGCCACCCTTTCGGTACGGAATCATCAAAAAACCGTTCAAATAAAAGTCGTTCCTTATATAGAATATCCCTGCCCTTTTACAGAAAAAAACCTTTGACGCAGGACCAAAGGTTTTTCAAAAAAACGAACAATTTCTATAAGGGGCGGGTGGG
>JAFVAC010000030.1 GCA_017476265.1 Clostridia bacterium | reverse complement strand
CGGTGGGACGAAGGAAAGGTTCGGTCGCGACGCCGTCAAAACGGTACTTTGAAAAGAGCGCCGAGTACGTTTCGCTCGTCTTGTTCCCGTCTTCGTCGGTCGTGTTGAAGACGGCGAGGATCTTCACAAGATTTTCATCGTCATACCACAAACTGTATTGGTTGCCATCCTTAGTAAAGTCATATCGATAGGTATCCACACCGTTGATCGTCTCTTTTTTCCCGACGGTGATCAGGGTCGCGTACGTCGCGAGCATGATATTTTGATTGACGGCGTAGAGAATGTTTCTTTCATCGGTGTAGGCAACGTCGTCGTTGACATAATACGAACCGATATGGAGGGTGGTCTTCGTAAGATATTCGTATAGCTTTTCCTCCGCAAACAGGCGACGATATCGGATGCTCGCGTCGTCCGGCTGCACGAACGTGTACGCATACTCGTTCCCCTTTTTGTAGCAAGAGACGTCTATCTCGTCCGTGCCCTCTTGGTCTTGGATCGTCAAGTGCATATCAAAAGATAATTGCGTAGCCTTTTGGATCTTTTGCTGAAATTTGACTTCCACCCCCTGGATCTTCCTTGCGAGGTCGCAACCGCCAAGCAGAGCCGTCAAAGATACTATGACGATCAATACGAAAAGAATGATCTTTACGCTGTTCTTTTTCATTGAATCTCTCCTTTCGATCCGTCGATCGATTTTATATCACTCATTGTAGCACCATTGTTTTGCCGAACGCAAACGCTTGGTCTTATTTTCCCTCTTTCCGACAAACATAACTAAAAGTACCGATGCGAAAAAACCTAGTAACGATACTTTCAGAGTACAAGTGTCGAAAAGCGGTTTTCACATCCTCTTTCCGCTCAAATTTTCACACTTACAAAAATTATATTCTAATTTTCTTAGAGTGCCAATAGGTTTTTTCTAATTATTTTAGAATTAAAGTATGTATGGTACAAGGATCCGCGAATTGCGAAAAGAAAAAAATATGACGCAAAAGGAATTGGCTCAAAAAATCGGAGTCGATTTTCGCACGGTCAGTTTTTGGGAGACCGAGCGTTTCGAGCCGAATATCGGTCAAATTATCAAGCTATGTCGCCTCTTTGGTGTGGAATCCGACTATCTTATCGGGCTGAAAAATTTTTAGATGATACGTTCATAGATCGTTAAGTAACCTCCGTTTGTGTATTACGCTCGCTTCCGACAAGTCGCATATCCATCTATACAAACGGAGGTCATTTTACTATGCTTACCGATACCCGCGTCAAAATGAATTTAGAACCCTATTGACACTGTATCGGCACTTTTTTATTTCTTCAATTCGTCCAGAAGTTTTACCGTGGTGGCGGCGATCTCCCGGAGGGCGCCGTCCTCGAACGGAGACTTGAGTCCGGCGAGTTTGACGAGGTGATTGAAGGCGTACAGTCCGCCGCGTTTGCAATGTTCGACGTAGCGACCGTAGGTGTCGTCGTAGTCCTTTTGCGCCTCGGACAAAAATTCCAGCGCGACGACCTGTGCGAGACAGTAGTCGATGTAGTAGAACGGGGTCTCGTAGATGTGCATCTGATACTGCCACCGAGTGCCCTCTTCCAGATATTCGATCCCGTCGAAAGTCATATACGGACGATATTGTTTTTCCAGTTCGAGATAGATCTTCTTCCTCTCGGCGGGCGTGAGATCGGGGTTCTCATACATCCTGTGCTGGAACTCGTCCACGATCACGCCGTAAGGTATGAAGGACAGGCACCCGGCGAGGTGTTTATACTTGTACCCGTCGGGATCGTCGAAAAACTTGTCCATATACTTCCAGGCAAAGAACTCCATACTCATACTGTGCGTCTCCGCCGTCTCGGAAGAGCCGATGCCCGCTTCCGGATCGTGATCGAAGGCGAAGTTCATCGCAAAGGTATGTCCGAACTCGTGCGTGACCAGGTCGATGTCGTCGCTGGTGCCGGTGAAGTTGCCTAAAATAAAGGTCTGATGGAAGTCGGGGAAGGTCGTGGCGTACCCGCCGCCCCACTTGCCGTCCCGAGGAAGAGGATCGATCGCGCCTACGGACAACATCTGATTCATCAGTTTGCTCGCCTCGGGGTGCATATCGGCATACATCTCCTTGGCGGCGTCCAGGATCCCTTGCGCGTCCACCTTCGGGACGGGATTTCCGCCGGGGATGACGTTGTCGTCATAAAAGGCGAACTTGTCCACGCCGAGTTCCTTTCTGATCTGCTCTTTGAACTTGGCGACTACGGGTACGAGGTCTTTTTTCACGTTCTCACGGAATTTTGCCACCATATCCCTGTCGTAGTCGATGCGTCCCATACGCGCGTAGCCGAGTTCGACAAAGTCCTTATAGCCCAGTTTTTTGGCGATGCGGGTGCGGACCTTGACCAAGCGGTCGTAGATATCGTCCAACTTGTCGGAGACGCTCGACAGGGCTCTGCCGATGGCGTCCGCCGCTTCCTTTCTCTCCGTTCGGTCGCTCGACTCGAAAAAGCCTCGGATAAAGCTGATCGTCTTCTTTTCTCCTCTCCAGTCGGTGGTCAACTGCGACATAAGCTGGGAGTACTCGGTGACGATGGCGTTTTCTTCCTGTTCGTCCTCGACGGTCTCTGTGCTGTGGCACTTTTTTGCGAGCTCCAGCATCGGGAAGATGGTCTCCGGGAGGCGCTCCCGTAATTCTTCCTTGAAGCGGCTCTCCAAGAGACACTCGGCGACTTTAGTCTGGCACATCCCCGCGATGGGCATGACCTCGTCGTAATACTCCTGCTCGCCGATATAAAACTCGTCGTAAGTATTGAGCGTGTAGCGCGTGTACGCCAGGCTCGCCATGGTCTCGAAGTGCCTTTCGACAGTCAAAAGCTCCTCTCTCGCTTGCAAGATCTCTTCCACCGAAGTCGCGTTCCGTTCCGCTTCGATGAACTTTTCGCAAGCGTCCTGAAAGTTCTTTACGTCATACCGCTCGTACGGCAGGTCTTTTATGGGTATCGTGTTCATATAGTTCTCCTAATAATGCGTTTGTCAGTGTTCGGCGAAGGTTCGGAAGGCTTTATCGTACTTCTTAAAAATACCGTCGGCGATCTTCAAAAACTCGTCGTCCTCGCCGGAAAAGTCGTAGGACCACTCTCCCGTCTCCCGATCGACGTCCAGTGTGACCGCGTCGCGCTCTATGCGGACCTTGCTCCCCTCGCCATAGACGCGGACAGGCTGCAAAAACGCTTCTTTATGCTCCTTTCTGAGTCCGCCGAGCAGTCGATAGTGGGATAGGATCTCTTCATCCATATCGTCCCAAGGAAAGGGTCGGCGATTGATCGGATCCTCGAAGCCTTCCATTCCGACCTCGTCTCCGTAATAGACGCTTGGCACGCCGGGCAAAAAGTACTGGAGAGCGGACGCCAGCAAAAGCAACCTTTTGCCCCGTTCGTACTCCTCTTTCGTCAGACGATAGTCCCGCCTCTCCTCTTTTGTCCGATCGGACAGATCGACACCCGAGAGATAATTGACGGCGCGAATGGTGTCGTGGCTGTCGATGAGCGTCATACAACAATCAAGGCTTATTTTCGGGTAGTTTTCGACGATCTCCATGATCTTGTCGGCGAATTCTTCCCCCGGTCCCCCGGTCAAAAAGTCTAAAATGGCGTCCTTGAAGACGTAGTTCATCACGCCGTCCAACTCCACCCCGCGGAAGTACTCCCGCTCTTCGCCGTAGCTGTACTTGAGACTGGCGTCCTCCCAGACCTCCCCGATGACGACGCAGTCCTTGTCGTTGGCTTTGATCCGATGACGAATGGTCTTGATGAAGTTGTCGGCGAGTTCGTCCACGACGTCCAGTCGCCAGCCCTTCACCCCGAAGTCCGTCCACTTGTTGAGGACGCCCCGGCTCCCCGCGATCAACTCGTGGAACTCTTCGCAGTCACGATTGACGGTGGGCACGACGGTGATGCCCCACCAGCAGTGATAGTCGTCGGGATAGTCGTAAAAGGTGTACCAGTCGTAGTACTTGCTGTCCTTACTCTGATAGGCTCCGAGCGTCTTGTAGTGACCGAACTTGTTGAAGTACTTGCTGTCGGCTCCGGTGTGATTGAACACGCCGTCGAGCATGACGCCGATCCCGCGTTTTTTACTCTCCTCTACGAGAGCGCGGAAGTCCTCTTCGGTCCCTAGCGTCTCGTCGATCTTCATATAGTCCCCGGTGTCATAGCGGTGATTGCTGCTGCTTTTGAAGATGGGCGACAGATAAAGCGTCGTCACGCCCAAACTTTCCAAATAGTCCAGTTTTGAGATGATCCCGGCAAAATTCCCACCGAAAAAGTCATTGGCGCGGAAGACTCCGTCGGGATCGACGACGGTGACGTCCTCGCCCCAATCCTTAAGCACGCCGAATTTTGGCGGGACGACGTCTCCCTTTTTGCAGAACCGATCGACGAAGATATGATACACGACGCCGCCCTTGAAAGAGTCCGGCGTCGTATACTCGTAGCTATACGTGTTGAGTATCCATTCCGGCAGCCACTCTCCGGCGATCGCGCCGCCGTCGGGTCCCTTGCCGACGTAGGTGACTCCTCCGCCTCTGTGATACAACTCGAAGCGATAAAAGTACGTCCCCGCCCGGTCTATCCTGAGATCGAGGAAAAACTCATCGTACTCGCCCTTTCTCCCGGCGTACTGCAAAGGATACTTCTCGTTGTAATCCCCTCTACGCAAAAAGAACGCCACGCTTTCGACGTTCCATTCCGCGCTCACCGGAAAGGTGAACCGCGCCGTCCGGCGAGTGTCTATCGCACCGAACGGCGTCTTGTATTGCTCCTGTCTCGGATGAAAGGGAAGAGGATTATTTGACCTTTCTGAGGTTCCAGATCCGCTGTGCATACTCCTCCACGCTCCGATCGGCGGCAAAGAATCCCGCCTTGGCGATATTGACCAAACTCATCTTCTCCCAGAGATACCGGTCGAGATAGGCGTCGTTGAGCCTGTCTTGCGCGTCGCAGTAGGACGAGAAGTCGGCAAGACACATATACGGGTCCGCCTGTCCGCCCCTCCCGATGGTCAGAGCGTCGGCGATCTCGCCGAATCCGTACCCGCCGATGCCTGCGCGCATCTGGTCGATGATCGTCTTGATCCTCGCGTCGGTATTGTAGTAAGACGTCGGATGATATCCCTCTTTGTACAGTCTCTCCACTTCGTCGGCAAGCAGACCGAAGATAAAGATATTTTCGTCGCCGACTCTCTCGTGGATCTCCACGTTGGCTCCGTCCATCGTACCCATCGTGACGGCGCCGTTGATCATGAACTTCATATTGCCGGTCCCGCTCGCCTCTTTCCCTGCGATGGAGATCTGCTCGGACACGTCGGAAGCGGGCATGACGATCTCCGCCAAAGATACGCGGTAGTTCTCCAAAAAGACCACTTTCAGCTTGCCCTTGATCGTCGGGTCGTTGTTGATGACGTCCCCCATCATGCAGATGAGTCGGATGATCTGTTTCGCCATATAGTAGCTGGACGCGGCTTTCGCTCCGAAGATGAAAGTGCGCGGCACGATGTCGAGATCGGGATTGGCTTTCAGCCTGTTGTAGAGGTCGAGGATGTGGAGCGCGTTCAGAAGTTGTCTCTTGTACTCGTGCAGACGTTTGACCTGCACGTCGAAAATGCTGTCCGGGTCCACCTTGACGCCGTTGTGCTCCTCGATGTACTTGGCGAGATTCAACTTGTTGGATCGCTTGATCTTATACAGTTCGTCCGCGGCGTCCTTATTGTACTGATAATCCATCAGTTTTTCCAGTTGTGACGCGTCGCGTAGCCACCCGTCGCCGATCCGTTCGGTGATAAACTTGGCAAGCTTCGGGTTCGCTTCCGCCACCCAACGTCTGTGCGTGATCCCGTTGGTGACGTTGGTAAACTTTTCGGGAGCGACCTTGTAGTAGTCGGCAAAGACGGAGTCCTTTAAGATATTGCTGTGCAGCACGCTGACGCCGTTTATTGTGTGGCTGGCGGCGAGACACAAGTTCGCCATACGGATGATCCCGTCGCTCATGATCGCGTTCGCCGAGATCTTGTCCCACTGGTTGGGGTACACGTTCCAAAGTTCGGCGCAATATCTTTGATTGATCTCGTTGACGATCTGATAGATACGCGGAAGCAGGGTCTTGAACAGGTCTTGCGGCCAGGTCTCCAGCGCCTCTTGCATGACGGTGTGATTGGTATAGCTGATCGTCTCGGTGATGATCTTCCAGGCGCCCTCCCAAGAGTATCCGTACTCGTCCAAGAGGATACGCATCAATTCCGGTATGCACAGGGTCGGGTGCGTATCGTTGATGTGGATCGCTACGCGATCGGGCAGATTTTCCAAAGACTTGTTGTACTTGAGGTGCTTTTTCAGGATGCTCTGTATGGACGCACTGACGAAGAAGTACTGCTGCTTCAGTCTCAGAGACTTGCCTTCGTAGTGGTTGTCCGCCGGATAGAGGACTTTACTGATCGCCTCCGCCATCGCTTTTGCCTCGATCGCCTTGACGTACTCCCCGCGGGAGAACAGATTCATATCGAATCCCATCGGCGCGCGAGCCGACCAAAGACGAAGGGTGTTTATGGCGTCGGAGCCGTAGCCGGACACGTTCATATCGTACGGGACCGCCACGATCGTGGTCGCTCCCTTTTGCTCGACTTTCAGTTTGCCGTCTTCCCAGTGCTCTTCCACCGTCCCGCCGAACTTGACATCGAAGGTGTCCTCTTCACGCGGGTTGAGCCAAACGTCACCGTTGTTTAACCACTCGTCGGGCATCTCCATCTGCCAGCCGTCCACGATGCGCTGACGGAAGATACCGTAGTCGTACCGAATGGAAAAACCGCCCGCCGCATACCCGAGAGAGGTCAGGCTATCCATATACGCCGCGGCAAGACGCCCCAAGCCCCCGTTGCCCAAGCCGGCGTCGGGCTCGATCTCCATAAGGCGCTCGATGTCGAATCCCATCTCCTTGACCGCTTTGGTCGCCATATCCAGCATGCCGCTGTTGTAGAGGTGATTCCTTAACGATCTCCCGAGCAAGAACTCCATCGACATATAGTAGATCTGCTTGGTGCCGGTGGAGCGGACCTTGTTTTTGAACAGGACGCGCTTTTGGGTGAGCAAGTCTTTGACGACGAGGCACAACGCGCGATACATGATCTGCTCGCTCGCCTCTTCCTTTTTGACTCCGAACATCTTTTCCAACTTCAGCTCTAAAAGCTGAATGAACTCTTTTTTGCTTACTTGCATCTAATTTCTCCTAAGTAAATATATATCTTTATTCATAAAATCGACACACTTCTTTCAGTTTGTCGCGCAAAATTCGATCACTTCAACAGTTCTTTGTACAGTTCGACGTACTCCTTGGCGGAAGTCTTCCAGCTGTAGTCGCCGCTCATAGCGTTGTTGACGACCGCGCTCCACTCGTCCTTTTGATAGTACGTACCGACCGCGCGACGAATGGCGTCGAGCATATCGTAGGCGTTATAGGTCTTGAAGGTGAAGCCCCTGCCCGTCTTCTCCACCGGATTGAAAGCGGGGACGGTGTCCTTTAATCCGCCCGTCTCGCGCACGATGGGGACCGACCCGTAGCGCATTGCGATCAACTGCGAAAGTCCGCACGGCTCGAACTTGGACGGCATCAGGAACATATCGCTCCCGCCGTAGATCTTGCTGGCGATGTCCTGCGAGAAGTTGATGATGACGGCAAGTTTGCTCTGATATCTCTTGGCGACTTCGGTCAATGCGGTCTCGTACTTCCAGTCACCGGTACCCAGGACCACCATCTGGATGTCCATATTCAGGATGTCGTTTATTACCTCCATCACAAGGTCGAGCCCCTTTTGATTGGTCAGACGAGTGACCATGCCGATGAGCGGTTTGTCCGCGACGGGCAGATTGACCATCTCTTGGAGCCCCTTCTTGTTGGCGGCTTTTTTCGCCACGGTCTTGGCCGAGAACTTGGCAAAGAGTCCCACGTCCTTTTGGGGATTGTAGAGATCGACGTCAATCCCGTTGACGATCCCTCTTATCTTATAGCTGCGCTTTTTGAGGATATCTTCCAGTCCGTAGGCATAGTACGGATTGAGGATCTCTTCGGCGTAGGTCTTGCTGACGGTGGTGACGGCATTGGCGCCCTCGATCCCCGCCTTGAGCATATTGGCATTGTTGGCGTACTCGACCATGCTGTAATGGGACGCCGGGATCCCGAAGACGTCGGATATGCAACTCTTGTCCATCGCCCCCTGGAACTCGATATTGTGTATGGTCATCACCGTCTTGACGTTGGCGAGTCTCTCATCCGCGCGGAAAAAGGCGTCCAGATACACCGGCAAGAGCCCGGTCTGCCAATCGTTGCAGTGGATCACGTCCGGGAAGAAGTCGATCAAAGGCAACACTTCCAGAACGGCTTTGGAGAAGAACGCGAACCTCTCTCCGTCGTCGTAGTGTCCATACACACCGAAGCGCTTGAAGTAGTACTCGTTGTCGATGAAGTAGTACTTTACGCCCTCATACTCGCAGGTAAAGACCCCCGCGTATTGCTGACGCCAGCCCAAAGCGACCACCTTGCTCCCCAAAAAGACCATCGTCTGGCGATAGACGTCCTTGATGGCGGAGTACAGGGGCATAATGACCCGAACGTCCTGTTTTTCCTTATTTAACGCGAGAGGCAACGCCTGGCTGACGTCGCCGAGCCCACCGGTCCGCAAAAAGGGACCCGCTTCTCCTGTAACAAACAATATTTTCATACCGGTACCTCCGTATGTTGTGTCGCCCTCGCGGGCGCGTGCAGAGCGCGTCCGCGGGCGCGCCGTTATTATAATAATGTGGCTTTATACCTTCTTGCCCTTGACGATGACGATCGGATAGGTGGAAAAACCGCTGATCGTCCTGCCCTCGCTGATCTCCACGTCCTTGTCGGTGATGGCGTAGGAGACCGAAGAGTTTTTCCCGACGACGCCGTTTTCCATCACGATGGAATTTTTGACGACGGCGCCCTCTTCGATACGCACGTTACGGAACAAAATGCTGTTCTCCACCGTGCCGTTGACGACGCAGCCGTCGGCAAGCAACGAGTTCTTGACCAAAGCCCCCTCTTTGTAGACGGTCGGAACGCTGTCCTTGACCTTGGTGTATATCTTGCCCTCTTGCCCGAACAGAGCCTCTCTCGTCTCATAGTTCAAGAGGTTCATCGACTCGGCATAGTAGGTCTTTACGTCGTCCACGATGGCGGCGTATCCGGTCAATTCGTAGGTGTACGCTTTGCCTTCGCCGACCAGTTTGAACAGGATATCCTTTTCGAAGTCCACCAACCCGTGCGCGTACGCCTTTTGGACGAGGTCCATCAAGAGGTCCTTTTTTATGAGGTAGATGTTGACGGAAATGAGTTTTTCCTCGGTACCCACGTACTCGGTCTCGTACACGTCGGTCACTTTGCCGTCGGCGGTCTTTTCCAAAACGACGCGCTGCGAGGTCGTCGTATACCCCTTGTGGCTGACCACGGTGATCTGGGCGCCGGACTCGATATGGAAGGCGAAGATCTCGTCGAAGTCGATGTTTGCGGCGACGTTGCAGTTGCTTAATACGACGTACTCTTCCTCGGCGTGGTTCAAAAAGTTAAAGATGGAATAGATCGCTTCGATCTTGCCTTTGTACGCCTCTTTGGAGCTGTTGTAGACGAACGGGGGGAAGACGGAGATGCCGCCGTTTTTCCTGTTCAGGTCCCAGTCTCTGCCCTGACGAATGTGGTCCATAAGGGACTGGTAGTTGCTCCTCGTGACGATCCCGATTTGCGTGATGCCGGAGTTGACCAGATTGGAGAGCGTGAAGTCGATCAAACGGTATCTGCCGCCAAAGGGCAAGGACGCCGTGGTTCTGTGCAACGTCAATTCGTTCAACTTCGCTTCGTTGCCGGAAGCGAAGAGTATGCTCATCATATCGTTCATTACTTGTTACCTCCCGTCATTTCGCCTTCTACGACGACGCTGTTCTTTTTCAGTTCGCACTCGGGCGCGACTACGGCGATCTGCCATTCGCCCTTGACCGGCGCCGTCTGCGGGGCGCCTATGACGCAGTTCTCTCCGACGACGGCGTTCCAGCCGACGATGGCGTGACAGATGCGGCAGTTCTTCCCGATCAGGGTCCCCGGCATAATGATGCTGTCCTTGATCTCCGCGCCCTCCTCGACGGTAGCGCCGTGATAGATGACGGAGTTGGTGATCTTGCCGTCCACGTTACAGCCCTCGGAAATGATGCTGTTTTTTATTTCGGCGTTCTTGCCGACGTAATGGGGCGGCTCCGCCATGTTCCTCGCGTAGATCTTCCAGCCGCGATCATTCAGATTGAGCCCGCTGTCGGGATTGAGGACGTCCATATTCGCTTCCCAAAGGGAGCTGATCGTCCCCACATCCTTCCAATATCCCGAAAATTCGTACGCAAACAGTTTTTGTCCGTCGGCGAGCATCATGGGGATGATGTTCTTTCCGAAGTCGTTTTGGCTGTTTTTGTCCTCTTCGTCGCGGATGAGGTAAGCGCGGAGTTTTTCCCAAGTGAAGATATAGATACCCATGCTCGCCTTGGTAGACTTCGGCTTTTTGGGCTTTTCCTCGAACTCGTAGATCTCGTTTTTGTCGTTGGTGTTCATGATCCCGAAGCGGCTCGCCTCTTCGATGGAGACGTTGAGGACGGCGATGGTGCAGTCGGCGCCGTTCTTTTTGTGATAGTCGAGCATATCGGCGTAGTCCATCTTATAGATGTGGTCGCCGGACAGGATCAGGACGTACTCGGGATTGTACCTGTCGATGAAGTTGATATTCTGGTAGATGGCGTTCGCCGTGCCCTTATACCACTCGCCCGACTTGCCCTTCTGATACGGAGGCAGGACAAAGGCGCCGCCGTTCAGACGGTCGAGGTCCCAGGGCTGTCCGTTGCCGATGTACTGGTTGAGCTCAAAGGGTTGATACTGCGTCAAAACGCCGATGGTGTCGATGCCGGAATTGATGGTGTTCGAGATCGGGAAGTCGATGATACGGTACTTCCCGCCGAACGGGACCGCCGGTTTGGCAACCTGCTGAGTCAAGACGCCGAGTCGGGTCCCTTGCCCGCCCGCGAGCAACATAGCCACGCACTCTTTTTTAGTACTTAACATTTGCTTCTCTCCTTACGATGTTATTTTTTATTTTGTCCGCAGACGAGGTTTTGTCCCCGTTTTCTTCGGTTGTTTGGTCTTTTTTATTCTTTGTCGCGGTCTTCTTTTTGACGGGCTTTTTCCCCTCCTTGCGGAGCGTCAAAAAGACGGCGGAATAGCCTTTCAGGTCCAGACTCACGCTCTGTTCTTTGCCGTGGCGACTCTCGTCGATCGTCTTATGCAAGACTCCGTCCGGCGTCGTGCCGCCGTACTTTTTCGCCTCGGAATTGAGGTCCTCGCCGTAGACGCCCCACTTGTTGACGCCGATGCGGTAGTCCCAGCGCTCCACCGGGGAAAAATTGAAGACGCCGATCACTTCCTTGCCCTCTTTGTCGAATCGGGAGAATGCGATCACGTTCTGATCCCGGTCGTCCACCACGATCCATTTGAATCCGTTGTAGGTGTTGTCCAATTCGTACAGGGGCGGGGAGGACAGATAGTAGGCGTTGAGGTCTTTGACGTACTCGCGCAGTCTGTAGTGACTGTCGTAATCGAGCAAGAACCAATCCAACGGACGCTTGTAGTCCCATTCGATGAACTGACCGAACTCGTTGCCCATAAAGTTCAGTTTCTTTCCGGGGTGTGCGATCTGATAGGAAAGCAGCGTCTTCAGTCCGCCGAACTTTTCTTCGTACGTCCCGGGGACCTTGCCGATCAGGCTGGCTTTGCCGTGGACCACCTCGTCGTGCGAGAAGGGCAGGATGTAGTTTTCACTGAAGGCATAGGTGATGGAAAAGGTCAATTTGTCGTGGCACCCTTTCCGATAAAGCGGGTCGGTCCTGACATAGTCGAGCGTGTCGTTCATCCAGCCCATATTCCACTTGTAGTTGAAGCCCAGTCCGCCGATATCCGGGGGCATGGTGACCATCGGGAACGCCGTGGACTCCTCCGCGATCATCAAAACGTCGGGGTGGCGGGAGAGGACCGCCTTGTTCATCGTCTGCAAGAAGTAGATCGCCTCGAGGTTGAACTCGCCGCCGTACTCGTTGGGGAGCCACTCGCCCTCCCTTCTGTCGTAGTTCAGATACAGCATACTGGCGACGGCGTCCATGCGCATTCCGTCGATGTGATAGGTGGACAGCCAAAAGTCCACGGCGGAGATGAGGTAGCTCCTTACCTGCGGCTTGTTGTAGTCGTAGACGCGCGTGCCCCAGCCCTTATGCTCCTGCTTGTAGACGTCGCCGTACTCGTACAGACAAGTCCCGTCGAACTCGTACAGACCGTAGGAGTCTTTGGGGAAGTGACTGAGGACGAAGTCCATAATGATGCCGATCCCCTCTTCGTGGCACTTGTCCACAAAGTACATAAAGTCGTGCGGGGTGCCGTAGCGGGAAGTGGGCGCAAAAAGACCCGTCGATTGATACCCCCAACTTCCGTCGAAGGGGTGTTCGGTGACGGGCAAAAGCTCGAGATGGGTATAGCCCATCTGCTTGACATACGGGACCAACTCGTCCGCCAGTTTCTTATACGAATAGTAATTGCCGTCCGGGTACAGCTTCCAGGAGCCGAGATGGACCTCGTAAATGTTGATCGGGCAGGAATAGGAGTCTTTTTTTGCGCGCTCTTCCAGATATTTTTGGTCGTGCCACTCAAATCCCGATAAGGGGAACAGCTTGGACGCGGTGGCGGGAGCAGTCTCGGCGTGGGTGGCATAGGGGTCGGACTTGTAGACCACCCTCTCGTCGGCGCCGCGGACGGCGAAGCGATAGTTGTCGTATCTTTTGGCACCGGAGACGCAACACTCCCAGATGCCGGTGTTGCCGAGCGGTTCCATGCGGTCCTTGGTCTCGTCCCAGCCGTTGAAGTCGCCGACGACAGAGATGGCGAGCGCGTTGGGCGCCCACACGCGGAATCTCCACGCCCTTTTGCCTTCTTTTTGCACCTGTGCGGGCATAAAGAACTTGTACGCCTCGTAGTTCGTGCCCTCGTTATAGAGATACACAGGAAAATCGTAGCTGTTTTTTGTCATGATTCACTCCCGAAAAAGCGTCGTCTTTGTTCCGAGGTCCCGCGACCGGAAGAGCTTTTTCAAAAATTGTTCTTTGTCGTATCCGAATGCAAACAGGGCGCTTCCGCTGCCGGTCATCCCGCACGAGAGCCCCTCCGCACGCAACATCTCCAGTCGGGCGGCGATCCCGGGTCGTATGCGACACGCCGCACGCAAGAGTCCGTTTTTCGGGAGGAATTCCTCCCCCCGTCTCATCGCTAATATCGCGTCCTCCACGTCACCCTCTTCTCCGCCGATCTTGTCGAACAAGGCGTAACATTCCGCAGTGGACACCCCGAAATCGAAGGTGTACAGGCATATGGACGGAGTCGATATATCCTCGAGGACCTCCACGACGTCCCCCGTCCCCCGCACCCGGCAAGGTCGATCGAGATACGCCGCATAGACGTCGCTCCCGACCTCGGTCAACAGTCCCGCGTCGATCTTGCCAAAAGAGAACAACCGCTCCAGTCCCCGCGCCAACGCTCCTGCGTCGGTACTCGATCCGCCCAGTCCCGCCCCTTCGGGCACGCGCTTTTGCACGTCCACGGAGACGCCGGGCAGTCCGTATCTTTTTACGATCGCTTTAGCGAGATCCTTTGCCGGATCGTGCGGGTACTTGTCCGAAATGCCGTCGTATCGTATGACGACTTCGCCGTCCGTCCTCGCCGTAAGGCTCACCGTATCGAATAGGTCTATCGGGACGATCACCGTGTCCAGTTCGTGCCTTGCGCCGCGCTTTTTGCCCACGTTGAGGACGAAATTGATCTTGGCGCGCGCTTTTTCGACAACGGTCTCCCGGTCCGATACCCTCATTATACTCTCTCCCGTCATAATGGTCAACAACAAATTTATTTATATTAAAAATATCGCACGCTTACGCACACGATATCCCCCTTTCTTTCTACGAACGCCGTCCGACAAGACGCGTCAGACGCTCCCTGAAAAAGTCGTCTTCCATGACGCACTCCGCTTCCGTCCACCACTTGACGGCATACGCTATCTGCGCCGCCGAGACGCAGGCGCCCAGCTCGTCCATCGAAGTCGTCTCCGACAGCTTCTTTTCCAAAGCGACGGCTACGGCGTCGGCGACGATCCCGCCGATCCTAAAAAAAGGCGCCAAAAGCCCCGACTGTGTCCGGCAATAGTGCATGATCAAGTCGATCAGATCGGATACGACGGTCCTCTCGTCCGCACCCTCTTCCGGCTTGTAACCCTCGATCTTTTCCACAAGATCCGCCGCGGCGGCACGCACCAACTCGTACTTGTCGGCAAAATAGTTGTAGAACGTCGCGCGCGGAATCCCGGCGACGTCGCACACGTCGATGACGCTGACCTCCG
>JAFVAC010000002.1 GCA_017476265.1 Clostridia bacterium | reverse complement strand
TGTCTGTCTGTCAGAGATTGTCGCAAACTTCATCTGACTTGTCAACTCCTAAAAAGTATATTCTATATAATTATATTATTTTTAATAGAAAATTTAAAGTATTTCAAGTCCCTTTTCTGCAATTTCGGCAATTTTCACAAAGCATCAACCAACGGAGAAACGAACGTTATATAAGTCACCAATGCTCTCCGTTCCAAACAAAAAGGACTTGGAAATCAATCCAAATCCTTGAATGCCCACCGCTTGAAAGTGCAATTACCATAAAATTTTATTTTTTTATAAAATCCCTAATGGAACAGCACTAACTTGCCATCCTTTTTATATTGAAATAATTTAACTCATTTTCTCTGAAAGTTTTTCTCCGCCTAAAACGTGTATATGAATGTGCTTCACACTTTGACAGCCATTCTTCCCTTTATTCGTTACTAAGCGATAACCGCCCTCCAGCCCAAGCGAATCTGCCAAAGCGGTTATTTTCGATAAACATCTCGACAATAGATCGGGATCTTTGTGCGCTATATCCCCGATATCTTCAAAATGTCCTTTTGGAATCAATAGATAGTGAATCTTTGCCTGCGGATTGATGTCTTTGATCAAGATACAATCCTCATCCTCATATACCCTTGTTGAAGGGATCTCTCCGGCAATGATTTTACAAAATAAACAGTCCATTTATACCTCCTTTAAACCGTCTTTATGTTGTTGTGTCGGAATACAAGTAATCTCGCCTTCACGACGAGTATATACCCTGATATAGTATTGCGAATACCCTACATAGTAATCACCGTCTTTTTCTTCGGTTAATACATGTTGCGGCATGCCGATATTTTGACTCAGATAATTCTGCTGGAGACGTTTCTTCAGGATCAATAACTCATCTTTCCTTTCCTTTACGACGCCGGGAGATAGGACGGGTAATGAAGCTGCCTTAGTTCCGACTCGCGCCGAAAAAGGAAAAACGTGAATATCGGAAAAACATAAGTCTCGTACAAAAGTGACAGTATTACGGTGGTTGATTTCTCCCTCTGTGGGATACCCGGTAATAATATCTGTCGTTATACAGGCATTGGGATCATACGAGCGGATCATTTCTATTTTTTTACGATAAATATCCGCAGTGTATTTACGATTCATATCTTTTAGGATTCGATCATCTCCGCTTTGAAGAGAAAGATGAAAATGAGGACAGAACTTTTTCAGAGAAAACAGTGCATCCAAAAATTCTTCAGTGATCCCCTCCGCATAGAAAGAACCGATCCTGATTCGGACGTTCACGGAAGAAAGCGCCCGTACGAGTTTAGCTAAACTCGTCCCAATATCTTTGCCGTACTCCATCAAATTAATGCCGGTCAAAACAATTTCTGACGTTTGAGCTGAAAGAACGTCCACTTCTTTTACGATCGAATCGATTCCTCTGGAACGACTTCGTCCTCTGAGAAATGGTATAATGCAATACGAACAAAAACTATTGCACCCATCTTGTATCTTGACGTAAGCTCTCGTTCTGTTAGCGGTAGTCAAGAAAGAATCTTCATAGGTACTCGGGTTCTCTTTGATTTCCGATAATAACGTGGCGTCTTCAAGATGAGTCAATAACACGCTCTTAGCCGAAGTTCCACCAATAAAAACAACATTATCTTTTTTGAAAGAATCGGGCGATTTTTGCGATGCGCAACCGCAAATAAATATTTTAGCATTTGCGTTAAGGGCTCTACATCTGGCGATGGATTGTCGCGATTTACGTTCTGCTTCCGCCGTAACCGCACAAGTATTGAGGACGTAAATGTCAGCGGGAACCAGTTCGTCAAAAACATCGTATCCTGCGCTACGCAATTCTTGCGCAAGGACATCACTTTCATATCGATTGACTTTGCATCCGAGATTAAAGACGACTGCCCTCATAACTCACTTAATTTTTGATTGACGAGCGTAAATGCTGATACTACCGCCGTCGCTACTCGAAGAATACGTTTTCCAAGAGTTAACACAGTACTTTCGGCCCCCGAAAACATCTGTACTTCTTCGCAAGAAAAACCACCTTCCGGACCGATAAATATACTAACCTCATTATGAATCAGTCTTACGTCAGAAACTCTATTCGATCTCTCCCCTTCGTAAAAGAATAAAATATCCGTCCCTTCCGCTTCTTTTAATGCCTGTGACAAAGAAACCATTGTATGTAAAGTCGGTAAAACGGCTCTACCGCATTGTTTTGCGCTTTCAAGAATTATTTTGTTGATTCTGTCATAATGAATGGTTGATACATTTGAGTGCGCCGAATAGAAAGGGATTATTTCCTGAACACCCAATTCCACCGCTTTTTGTACAACTGTATCAAGGTCCTTATTTACACCGATGTAAAGACGAACGGGAATGGCATTTTCCGAATCATTCTTTATTATTTTATCTATCTTTGCTTCCAGATGATCTTTATTGATCTTGACTATCGTGCAATAATAATCGAATGGGGTATTATTATTGACAATAAGCTTATAGCCGACTTTATGTCGAGTCACTTTTACGGCATGGACGAACTCCTCTCCCCATATCTTAATGGAAGAATTCACCTCATCTGTATCGTCTGTAAAAAAGCGTTTCAGATCCATAAAAACTTTAGAGCGTTCCACTCTCCCATGGTAATGGACTTTTCCAAATGGAAGCCGTTTTCTTCAAATGCTTGAATGACTGCTTCTTTCCGTTCGTGGATGATTCCCGAACAAATTAACACGCCGTTTGCCTTCATATGCTTAGACAAGCCAATAGCCAGTCTCTTCAGAATTCCAGCGGTAAGGTTGGCTAACACCACATCTGCGACTATGTCCTTCTGTAAAAGATCTGCGAGTTCTATGTCTACCTTATCGGCAATCTCATTTAATACTGCATTTTCTTGTGCCGCTTTGACCGCAACGGAATCAATATCACACATATAACAAGACTTTGCGCCGGATTTTATTGCGCCTATTCCCAAAATTCCGCTGCCTGTCCCGACGTCAATTACATCTTTATTGACAAAGTCGATTTCACTCATCAACTCTAAGCACATCCGTGTACTTTCATGCTCTCCGGTTCCGAACGCCATTCCCGGATCCATGAGTATTTTGATTCGATCGGACGTTTCATACTTGATCCATTTAGGTATAACCACATAACGACCTGCATCGATCGGTCTATAGTACTTTTTCCACGTTTCATGCCAAAGCTCATCGTCTATCTCCACAATGACGATTTCACTGTACATAACACCGAATTGGGTCAGCTCATTTAGCCTACCTTTCAGCTCGTCCAGTTTTCGATCTTTTTCGTCTTGACTGACATATCCGCTTACTTGGACGGTATCAATAGACTGTAAAAGCGCTTCGTCGACGTAATCCCACATTTTATTGTGTTTTATGATGTCAATTACATCGTTTTTATCAATAATTTTTACTCCACCAACACAGCCAATCGAAAAGAAGGCGTCCGCGATAAGGTCGGCGCCTTCAGTATTCGTATTGACGGTAATCTCATACCATTTCATTTTTACATATCCTTGAGAGATTTCTTAAATCGCTCAATTCCTTCGTATTTCCCTTTATTCAGCGTTTCTTCCAGTTCTTTAAGAGTGGCTTTTTGGCGCAAAGAAAAATCTTTGGGAATATCTACGATGATACGTACAAGCATATCACCGTATGCGTCACGACGCAAGTATTTTACGCCTTTTCCTCGAATTGTCCGTACAGTCCCGCTTTGAGTCCCTTCCGGTATTTTCAAATCTACGGTGTTTCCGTCCATCGTCGGGACTTTTACTGTCGCTCCCAGGATTGCGTCCGAGACAGTAATTGGAAAGTCCAAGCTGACATTGACTCCGTCTCGATGGAATACAGGATGCGGTCTCACATTGAAAATCAAAATCAGGTTTCCGTTGTTTCCGTTTCCGCGAGGCGCAGAGCCTTCCCCGCGCATCGTTAACATCTGTCCGTTATCCACGCCTGCGGGAATATTGACTTTGATTGACCTCTGCTTGCGCACGCGACCCTTTCCGCTACAGTCTTTGCACTTTTCACCAATGATCTTTCCGGAACCACCGCAATCATCACATCGTTTTTGTGTTTGCATTACACCAAAAGGTGTACGCTGCTGAACAGTCACTACGCCGCGCCCACCGCATTTTGTACACTTCTTTATACTGGACGGATCTTTGGCTCCCGTTCCCTTACAGGTGGAGCATTTTTCTATTCTATTGAATACAATTTCTTTATCTTTGACGCCAAAAACAGCCTCTTTGAAGGACAAATTCAGCTCATATTCAATATCATCTCCATCTCTGTCGGCAGCACTACGTTGTCCTCCACCGGTAAAAGCAGAAAAAATATTGCTGAAAAGATCGTCGTATCCGCCTGCGTTTTCTCCAAAAGGATTAAACCCGAATCCGCCGGAGCCCATAGTAGGCCCTTCCTCGCTGCCATATTGGTCATATGCCGCTTTTTTGTCCGGATCGCTCAAAACGTCATAGGCGTGCTGAACTTCCTTAAATTTTTCTTCCGCTTCCTTTTTTTTGCTTTCATCCGCAGTCGCATAGACATCCGGGTGATATTTTTTTGCCATACGGCGATATGCGGACTTTATGTCGTCCGCACTCGCCTCTTTTGATACGCCGAGAATGGCGTAATAATCTTGACTAGCCATACCTTACCTGATTAGTTAATATCGTCCGGATCAATATTGATGGAAGAACCATCATCTCCTGTAGTAGCTCCGGCGTTAGGATTTTCCGCTTGTTCCTGTTGATAAAGTTTTGTAAAGATCGGATTCGTTGCTTTGCTCAATTCTTCTGTCAGAGCGTGTATTTCTTCGACAGTCTGAGCCTTGTCGAGCTTTTCTTTTGCATCTTTGCTCGCGTTCTCAAGCGTTTGTTTGTCCTCCTCTGACAACTTATCACCGGACTCCCGCACGGTCTTATCTATCGCAAGAATCAGTTGCTCCGCGTTGTTGCGCATATCAATCATTTCTTTACGATGCTTATCCTCTTCGGCATACTTCTCAGCCTCTTTGACAGCCTTGTCAATATCTTCTTCCGTCAAATTGCTGGAAGCCGTGATCGTGATATTGTTCGTCTTGCCCGTTCCTTTGTCAAGAGCAGTTACACTGACGATACCATTCGCATCGATATCAAAGGTTACTTCAATCTGCGGAATACCACGCATAGCGGGAGGGATCCCCGTTAATTCAAAGCGCCCAAGAGTCTTATTATCGGCCGCCATGGCTCTTTCACCTTGCAGTACGTGAATATCAACACTCGTCTGATTGTCGCTGGCGGTAGAGAAGATTTGACTCTTCTTGGTTGGGATCGTTGTATTTCTGTCGATCAATTTGGTAAATACCCCGCCCATAGTCTCAATACCAAGTGACAACGGCGTAACATCCAAAAGCAAGACATCTTTAACGTCGCCCGCTAATACACCCCCTTGAATTGCCGCGCCCAATGCAACGCATTCGTCAGGATTGATTCCTTTGTAGGGATCTTTCCCGGTTATCTTTTTTACTGCTTCATAAACAGCGGGGATACGAGTCGAGCCGCCCACAAGGACAACTTTATCGATATCGGTCGCCTTCAATCCGGCGTCTTTTAAAGCTTGTTCCGTCGGTGCAATGGTCTTTTTGACCAAAAAGGCTGTCATATCGTCGAATTTAGCTCTGGTCAGATCCATATCAATGTGCAAAGGTCCGTTGGGTCCAACCGTTATGAAAGGCAAATTTATATTCGCTTTTTGTACGCCGGACAATTCGATCTTGGCTCTCTCCGCCGCTTCTTTGACTCTCTGCATAGCCATTTTGTCTTTCGACAAATCAATCCCTTCGGCTTTGTTGAACTCATTGACGATCCATTTGATGATCTCATTGTCAAAATCATCACCGCCGAGTCTGGTATCACCGTTGGTTGCAAGCACTTGGAAAACACCGTCATCCAACTCAAGAATGGAAACGTCGAACGTACCGCCGCCAAGGTCGTAAATAAGGATCTTCTGCGCTTTGCCCTCTTTATCGAGACCATAACTCAAAGCTGCGGCTGTAGGCTCGTTGATAATACGAAGGACATCCAGTCCGGCAATCTTTCCGGCGTCCTTGGTCGCCTGACGTTGGCTATCGGAGAAATAGGCGGGAACGGTAATGACCGCTTGCGTCACTTTCTGTCCGAGATAAGCCTCCGCGTCTGTCTTTAACTTTGCTAGAATCATTGCGGAAATCTCTTGCGGAGTATAGCTCTTATCGTCAATATGAACCTTATAGGAAGTACCCATTTCTCTCTTGATACTGGAAATGGTTTTATCCGCGTTAACGACCGCCTGCCTCTTGGCAATTTGACCAACAAGACGGGAGCCGTCTTTTGCAAACCCCACTACCGAAGGCGTCGTCCTAGAACCTTCAGCATTGGGGATAACCACAGCTTCGCCGCCTTCCATAACGGCTACGCAGGAATTAGTTGTACCTAAATCAATACCGATTATTTTAGACATAATACATAATCTCCTTTTTATATTTATTTTATTGTGCTACTTTAACCAAAGAAGGTCTGAGCACTTTATTTTTTCTGATATATCCTTTTTGGAATACCTCTACTACGATATTCGCTTGGTCCGGATCTTCACACTGAGCTATCGCATGGTGATACTTGGGATCGAATTCTTGTCCAAGAGCCTCGATTTCTTTGACTTCAAATTTCTCGAGAATTGCGAGAGTCTGTTTATAGATCAATTCGACCCCAGCTCTTGCACTTTCTTCTACTATGTTTAGCCCTCTCTCAAAATTATCAAGGACAGGGAGTAGAGCCATCAAAACGTCTTCTTTCCCATCTTCTCTTGCAATTTTGGTCGATTCCAAATTTCTCTTTCGGTAGTTGTCAAATTCCGCTTGTACCCTTTGGGCCAGATTTTTGTATTCATCTGCTTCCTTTTGCGCTATCGACAGTTGCTGCTGTGCAAATTCATCTTTATCGATGGAATCTGTTTCTTCAGCAACAAAATCGATTGATTCCTCTCTTGTTTCGATTTTATTGTCAGTCGATTCTTTTTTTGTCATTATTCCCTCCGTCAGCGATCTCCCCGAGAGCCTTTGTGATATACTTCAATACTCTCATCACTTTGGAATAGTCCATACGCTCCGGTCCAATCACACCGGCATGTCCTATTTCTTTTCCATTCAACATATATTTAGCGGTTACTATAGCACATTTATCAATGCCGCCTTTTTCATCCTTTCCTATCCTTACGGAAAACTCGATATCGGTGTCATCTTCAATGATTTCTGCAAGACGCTCTTTCGTATCGACAATCTGTAAAAAATCTCTGGTCGTCTTCAGATCGTGCTCGGGATACTCCAAGAACTTAGATTGACCATCCATATAGACAGTATCTTCCGCCGATTCCGCGTAGCTCTCCAAAATCGCGATAACGCTCTCATATAACTCACGAAACTCAGCCATGTTTTCTTCGATCATACCGTCAGGCATTTTTATCTCACTGATCGTCTTTCCGGCAAATATACGATTCAACATAATATTGGCATCGCGGACATAATCCAAATTGACATCCGATCGTAGAGTTATTACTTTATCTCGTATGATTCCGCTATCCGTTATGATCACTAATAAAACCGTATGCTGATCAAGATCAATTAATTTGATCTCTTTCAATACGACTTTATTGATGTTTTTTAAAACAATTACCGATGTATAATTAGTTACGTCACTGATGACTCGAGCCGTTCTTCGCACAATGTCTTCGATCTCATCAAATCTATCCTTAAAGGCATTCTCGATAAGAGCAATCTCTTCTTTGCGTAAAGGTTGTTTGTCCAAAAACCGATCCACATATAGCGCATAGGCCTCTTTGGACGGGATCCTTCCCGCTGAGGTATGTGGCTGAATCAAATAGCCCATCTCTTCCAATGCGGAAAGCTCGTTTCTGATCGTAGCGGAACTGATATCGTCAAAGTATTTTGCTTTGATTTCTCCGGAAGAAATAGGAGAAGCGTTGTTGATGTACTCATCAACAACTGCTTTCAATATTTTTTGTTTCCGCTCGGATAATTTATCCGCCTTCATAACACCTCTTAGCAGATTCGATGAATCATTGTTAGCAATCTTATCCATCGACTGCTAAAATGATATAACAAATTATAACCGCTGTCAAGTGTTTTATGCTGAAAACGTAAAAAAAATTTTATAAAGTTTTTAGGTATATCTTTGCGGCTTCTCTTTCCGCTTCCTTTTTGCTGGGCCCGGACCCTTCGGATACTTTTTGACCGTCAATCAACAACGCCATCGCAAACCGATTGTCTCCGGTCTTCCCCTCTTTTAGAAGTATAAACTCTGCATTCTTTGATGTTTTAGCGCAGTGTTCAAGCAATAGAGATTTATAGTCTGTATTATTTAATTTGATTTTATCCGATAAAAAACGATCCACTAAGCGTTTCGCTACCGTAAGATCCTCATTATTATCAATAACCGCCGCACCGATTATAGATTCAAATAGATCGCATTTAACTTTTGTAGAGAAGCCGTTTTGAAGGTTAATGCTACCTCTTCCGGTCCTCATATACTTCATTAGACCACAGTCGTCAACGACGCCGGCTATCGTTTGTCTATCGACCGTTCCGGCCCTGATCTTTGATAACTTACCCTCTCCGAAAGTCGGAAACGTCTCATATAAGAATAAGCCAACAACATAGTTGACGACGGCATCACCTAAAAATTCCAATCTTTCGTAGCTCTCTTCATTTTTGTGTTCGTTTGCATATGAAGAGTGCGTGAATGCTCTGATCAGAAGTTCTTTGTTTTTAAAAGTGTACCCAATAATACGCTCTATTTCCTGCAAATCCGAACTATGCACCTAATTCCTCTTTTATCTTGCCGACAACATCCTTTTCAATCAAATTCTTCGCTTGTAAAATTGAGTTTTTGATTGATTTTGCTTTGCTGCTTCCATGGCTTTTCACAACAATTTTTTCCAAACCCAAGAGGATCGCTCCTCCATTGTCATTATAATCCAATCTGTGTTTTACCCCTTTGAATACAGGTTTCAATAACAAGTATCCAAGTTTTGCTCTGAGCCCCCCTGCCAAAATGGCATCTTTAATGATTTTAAACATCGCTACAGCGGTCCCTTCGCATGATTTTAAGGCGACGTTGCCGGAAAAACCGTCACTAACAACGACATCTACCGCTCCGGACAGAATATCTCTTGCTTCAATGTTCCCGATGAAATTCAATTCAGATTCTTCAAGCATCGGAAAGGCCTCTTTTGTTAAAGAATTACCCTTTTTGTCCTCCGTTCCATTGCTTAGAAGCCCGACCGCAGGGTTATCGATTCCTTGGACGCTCTTCATATAAGCGCTTCCCATTTTTGCAAACTGAAGTAAATTCAAAGCTTTAGGTTCTACATTCGCGCCACAATCGATCAAGACGACGTTTTTATCCGTAACTGTCGGTAAAACCGGACAAAGCCCCGGTCTATTAATCCCCCGGATCCTCCGCAATAACAACACAGCCCCGGTCAAAACAGCTCCGGTGCTACCTGCCGAAACGAATCCTTTCGCATCCTCGTTGTCATTCAAATACTCCAATCCTTTGACAATCGACGAGTTCCTTTTATTACGAATAGCTTCAGTCGGGACATCATCATTGGTAATAATCTCCTCAGCATCAACGATTTCAACTCTTGAAACATCAAGGCCATTTTCCTCAACGAATTGTTGAATAACCTTTTTATCCCCAACCAAAACCAAAGAAAAACCAGTAGATTCAGCAAGTGCCTCTTGTGCACCCTTCAAAATCTCTGCGGGAGAATTGTCCCCGCCGAACACATCCAATACTATCTTCATATAACACCTTTTTTATACAAGAAATAGAGGAATAAAATTCCTCTACTTCAATTACTGAAACAAATAGATACCGCTTACTCCTTGTCGCTCTTATCTACGATGGGCTTTCCATTGTAGTAGCCGCAATTGGGACATACCTCATGGCTTTTCTTAAGCTCATGGCACTGCGGGCATTCGGACAAATTAAGGGGCGCCAACTTCCAGTTGGCAAAACGCTTGTTGCCTCTTTGTTTAGATACTTTACGCTTGGGTACTGCCATTTCGCACCTCCATTGTTTTTTAACTTTGCTTGTACATTATAAAGAAATAATCTTCTTTTGTCAACTGATTATAGACAAAAAGCCAGAATCACTCCTATTTTGTTGTTAAGCGAACCGCGTCTCTGGCAATAACCAGTTCTTCATTCGTCGGAATTACCAATACTTTAACTTTGCTGTTTGGCTTAGACATTTCTACAACAGCCGCTCTATCAAACTTTTGGTTCTTTTTATAGTCAAACTCTATTCCGATCGTCTCAAGTCCTTTCATAACTTCGGCTCTTCCTATCGCACTGTTTTCACCGATGCCGCCGGTAAAGACCAAGCAATCTAACCCGCCTAACGCGAGATAATAGCTACCTATGTATTTCCGGACCCGATATCCGAACATCTCCAAAGCTAGTTGAGCCCGTTCATTTCCTTCGCCTGCCATTCGTGTAATTTCACGAAAATCCGACTCGCCTGCGATCCCCAAAAACCCACTTTCTTTATTGAGGATTGTCAAAACTTCAGAGGCTGTTTTTTTCTTCGAATTTGCCATAAATTCTACAACCGCAGGATCGACGTCACCCGATCTTGTACCCATTACCAGGCCTTCCAACGGAGTTAAGCCCATAGATGTATCAATACATTTTCCATCCTTAACCGCTGCTAAAGAGCTGCCGTTGCCCAAGTGACAAGTAATGATCCGAGCAGAATTCTCCTCACCCAAATACTCTCTCGCCACACCGCTGACAAACTTGTGGCTGGTCCCATGAAAACCATATTTGCGTATTTTAAGCTTTTCGTAGTCTTCATAAGGGATGGCGTACATGTAGGCATATTGTGGCATTGTCAAATGAAAACCCGTGTCAAATACGGCGACCATCGGCGTGCCGGGCATAACCTCTTTGCAAGACTCAATACACGATATATTAGCAGGCATATGCAACGGTCCAAGAACAGCATTCTTTTTGCATATGGCAATGACCTCGTCATTGATCACCACACTCTCAGTAAAGTCTTCGCCGGAATGTAGAACTCTATGTCCGACTGCGGATATTTCGGATACGTCACTTATGACGCCATACTCACGATCTACTAATACCGAAAGCACACAGCGAAGGGCCTCCGTATGATCCATAATCGGTTGAACACTCTTTTTTTTGTCCATTCCGACTTTTTCGTGGCAAATGTTGCTCCTTGTGCTGTCTCCTATACGCTCAACCAACCCTTTGCATAGCATCTGCTCATTATCCATATCAATGACCTGATACTTCAGTGAAGAACTACCTGCGTTAATAACTAATACTTTCATCCTTTGTCTCCTTATTATTCACATTGCAGAGCCGTCATAGCCACGACACCTACTACATCGTCTACCGAACAACCGCGGCTGAGATCGTTAACCGGACGTGCAAAGCCTTGGCAAATAGGCCCTACTGCTTCTGCCCCGGCAAGACGTTGAACGAGCTTGTAGCCGATATTCCCCGCTTGAAGGTCTGGGAAAATCAGAACGTTCGCTTTCCCTGCGACAGAGCTTCCGGGCGCTTTCAACGCACCTACGCTCTCAATAAGAGCAGCGTCCGCTTGCAATTCACCATCACAACACAAGTCCGGAGCCTTTTCGTGAACGATTTTTGTCGCTTCAGCCACTTTGGTTACTAATTCGTGCTTCGCGCTACCCTTCGTAGAGAAGCTGAGCAACGCAACTTTGGGATTTTTGATTCCGGCAATTTTAGCTGCACTATCAGCACTGGCAATCGCTATGTCGGCAAGCTGTTCGGCGGTAGGATTCGGATTGACGGCGCAATCTCCGAAAACCAATACGCCCTTTTGCCCATAAGTCGCTCCCACGGAATTTTCGGGCATACTCATCACAAAGCAACTGGACACCGTATTAACTCCGGGTTTGGTCTTAATGATTTGAAGTGCGGGACGTAACACGTCGCCCGTTGCGCTGATCGAGCCGGCAACCATACCGTCGGCGTCTCCGTTTTTGACCATCAAAGCTCCAAAATAAAGAGGATTGTGCAAAGCCAAATTCTCGGCCTGTTCTTGCGTCATACCTTTAGCTTTTCTGAGGTCATACAACAAATTAGCATAAATGGGAGTCTTTTCGCTTTTTGCGGGATCAATGATTGCTATACCCTCTAATTTGCCTGCTTTTTCTTCAATCACGGATTGTCTACCAATCAGAGTGATCCGAGCAATATTTTTTTCTACGATTTTCTTCGCTGCGTTAATGATACGAAGTTCTTCCCCTTCGGCAAGAACAATATGTTTTTTCAAAGAAATCGCTTTAACATACACTTCATCCATTAGTTTTGACACTTTGAGCCTCCGTTTTTTACTTTATTTTTTGGTTGGAGTATACTATAATGTAAATATTCCTTAAATAATTATACTCTTTCTTAAGAATAAATCAAGCGTATAAAAAAATTAGGAAGGTGTTTATGAAAACTGTTGCAATAATATGCGAATATAACCCTTTTACAAATGGTCATTTACATCATCTGACTGTAGCCAAGTCGGATACGAACGCAGATACTGTGATCTGTGTGATGAGCGGAAGCTTTACTCAAAGAGGCGATGCCGCCGTTCTGGATAAATATGACCGAGCCGAAATTGCTGTCCGCATGGGGGCCGATATGGTTGTTGAACTTCCTCTTATCTACTCCATATCTCCTGCGGATAACTTTGCGTTCGGTGCTATAAGACTAATTTCAAACTTGCCCGGGATCGAATATTTAAGTTTTGGGAGCGAATGTGGAGATATTGCTCTACTCGAAAAAACCGCGGATTTCTTGAGCAATGAACCGGAACAATACAAACAATGCCTGAGTCAATTCCTTTCACAAGGCCTTTCTTACCCAAAAGCAAGAAGTTTGGCACTTAGTGAATACGCTAAGCTCAATCCCGAATTTACCGATATTTCCGCCATTTTGGATGGTGCCAACAATACTCTTGCCGTTTGCTATATACAAGCAATTCGATCGATGGGATTGCAACACAAGATCAAGCTTCATACCATTAAACGCATCTCAAATTACAATGATACTGATATTCATTCCGAGTATCCGTCCGCCGGTGCTATTCGCAAAGCTGTAGCCGTCGGAAAACTCGAAGAGGTCAAAAAAGCGGTTCCGGATTTATGTTATAATCATCTCCGATCTGTTAAAATAGGAGGCACTCCCCTAGGCGATCTTTGTCTCTTCAAGATAAAAGATATAAGCGGATATGATTTGGAAAAGTATTATGACGTGATCGGAGGACTCCACAATCGTATAAAACTCGCCGCGCTCAGCGCCGTAACGTACGAACAGTTTCTTGAAAACGCCAAAACGAAAAGATACACAATGGCAAGATTAAAACGAATCTCTCTATACGTTTTATTTGATATAACACAAGACTTCTTTGATGAGTCAAAAAATCTTCCGCCTTATATATTTGTCTTAGCTATGAAAAAAGATCGGAAAGACATTTTGGCCGAATTAAATGCCAACGAAGTAAATGTGCTGGTTAAATATTCCGATATAGAAAAAGTAGACAAAAGATTACGCCCCTATATAAAATTGGATTTTAAAGCGCAAGGAGTCCTTAATATGATTAATCGAAACGATTACACCAATAGAAAAATGATACTTATTTAATGCTTTTTCTCTTTAGAATATGAAAAGCGCACCCATCGTGGGGTGCGCTTATTCTTTATTTGTCAATACCTATTATTTGGCTCTCCTATTGCGCAGTTTGTAGTAAGATCTACGAACTTTGAGCAAGACGCTCTTGCACCAGTTCAGATAGTTCATGGGCATCGGTTGTATCTTCTTTACATTTTTACTTACGACAGCTTCATAAGTAAAATAGATATACAACAGAGTCACTAACAAGGCAAGTGCGCTGAAAACGTAAATCGTTGCGGTATCATATGCAATTCTATAAATACCGGTAGTAGTATACGCATACAGAAGCTCGCCGATTGAGAGATTGACGAAACTGATAGCGGCATAGCATACAAAGGCGAAATAAATCCTTCTGTCTTTAGCCATGATCGCATAGATCAACATCAAAGCCAAACTCATTGCCATCACTTCCGGAGTCATGTTGTTGGCAAACATGTAGTACATATTGATGAAGGCCGTCCCCAACAACAGAAGGTTCATTCTGTTCTTATTTTTGAAGTACCCAAAGCCGACCAGAGCCAACATAAATACAACGAAAACGATAGTAACGATCAACGACTCATTGGTGACTTCTCCGAAGTTGTTGCCCAATAGTGCCTGGAAATTAAATGCATTCCGAGTATACAGTAAATTATGGAAGATAGCATTCCAATAATTCGTCACGCAAACAAAGGGACTTCCACTGCTTACCGAACGAATATCGAACGGCAAGTTCAACAAATAGAACAATATGAAGCCCGTTACAAACGCAACCGGTGCAGCGATTCGCAGTTTGGGCTGATTGATCGCCTGTTGGATCGAGTAGAAGATAACGATCGGAGCGAAAATCAATGCCGAATAAGAACACAAGAACGCTACAAAGTAGGAAATCGACACGCCATAATAATTGTTCTTGAGCATAAAGTAAACGCTTAGCACGATAAAGAATACCGTAATGCTCTCGGCAAAGCCCCAAAGCGCACTTAATCCAAATACGGTAGGCAACGCAACATAAAGCAACGAAATGATCGAAGCACCGACGTTCCCGGCATGCTTTTTGATAAGTGCAAAAATAAGAACCGCCGTACCTATATCGGCTATCGACGCCAGGAGTTTCACAAGGAAAGTCGCGGCAAGGTACTGACTACCCGGATCAAATATTCTGCTGATAAGACCAATCGAACCGAGCAAATACAAGAGTATGGGATTGCTGCCGACAGCCATGTAGGTAAAACCGTTATCCGTACAAAATCTAGCCAAAGACTCGCTCAAATATACAGTTCCATATCTACCGATAAACAGTGCTTGAGAAGCAAATCCTTCCACAGTATACCCTAAAGAAGAGTACGTTTTTGCACCTGCTAAGAATGTGGTCAAAAGGTCAATCATCAAACGAATTATAATCGCCACCGCACCAACCAAAAAAATACCCAAATATTTGCTGTCTCTGATTTTTTGCAAAAACTTGCTTTTATATTCTTGATTCTTCACAAGGTTTCTGCGGAAGAGCACATATGCAATGTACCCCAAGAGTAAAACAGCGATGCCGCCAAGAACGACCCACACGACATTTTGCGGTCCGGGCACACCATAGTAATCGCTCTCATAAACAAAGTATGAAGCATTGTCGGACTCGACTTGCGCTGCGGTAACTTTGATCAGTTTGATATCGGATATTTTTACCTCACTGACTTTAACGGGATATTCTTCCGAACCGACGTTAATTGTAAAAGTAGCCATTCCGGAAGAATTCGAGCGGAAGTAAAATTTACCGACCGTCCCACTATTGGCAGAACGATGATGAACTTCGTTATCCCCCGAGTTAAAATCATCGTCTTCCCGGAAAGAAATATACAATCCGTCATACCCTTTATCCCCATAAGAAGTAAATGTAGTCGCACTGTAATGATACTCAACCAAATAAAAACTATTGGCTTTTAACTCCACTTCTTGTTCCGCTTTAGCCCATCCTGAGGAAGCGGTATTTATGACCAGTGCATTATCTTCTAAAGAAAAAACATTACTGATCGAGTAAGAATCTTCAGTCGAAAGATCCCAGTCATTCTGTAAAGAAGCTAAGGTGGAGTATAAAAACGAGTCGTTCTCTCCTGTTTTCAGCATATTTGCGTCCGTCGTGCAAGCGCACAAGACGCAAACGGATACTGCCAAAACAACTACAGCTAAAATAATTTTTTTCTTCATTTCAACCTCGTTATTGCGAAACTCATCGGTTTGATAAAAATATACTATAAAACGAATACAACCATTCCGTAAAAGCGGAACGGTTGTCATTCTTGGTATCTTTGAGATTACGCGTTCGTCTTTTTGCTTGAATTGTCACGCGATTTGATCTTGGCAGCTTTTCCGGTGCGTCCTCTAAGATAATACAACTTCGCTCTGCGAACTTTACCGCTGCGAATTACGTCAATATGATCAATCTTCGGAGAATGCAACGGGAACGTTCTTTCAACGCCGACACCGGAAGCGAGACGCCTTACAGTAAACGTTTCTCTGATAGAACCGTTCTTTTTAGCGATAACAACGCCCTCAAACGCCTGAAGTCTTTCTTTCGTTCCTTCGACGACCTTTACGAAAACCTTAACGGTATCGCCCACGCGGAACTCGGGAAGATCTTTTCGCAAACCTTCTTGCTCAATAACATCGATAATGTTGGACATGACTTACCTCCATAATTATAACAACATTCGTACAGGGCTGAAATTAACACGGCAACAAAACAAAGAACAAAACACCGTGTACCTGCATAGGACTGTTGCAAGTCTATATTATAGTACCAAAAAATATCTTATATATCAAGCATTTTTTATTAAAAATTATGCTTTACCTTATTATCCGGCTTCCTTTTTATACATTAACTTGGGAATATCGTTACCAATGGGCAAAAAAAGCTGACTCAATGTGTTCTACTCTCCCACGAAATACGGCGATTGCGTCATATCTATAACCGCTGCATCTGATTTTGTGGTCCATCAAAAATCGCCTGCTTGCCTTAACGACTTTATTGATTTTCGTTTTTGTGAACGTCTCGAATGGATGTCCAAAAACATTATCGCTTCTTGTCCTGACCTCAACGAAAACCAGGATCCCGCCTTGCATAGCTACAATATCTAGTTCTCCTACGTTTGGATAGTTGACATTTTGCGCAATAATCTCATATCCCTTTTCAATTAGATATTTTTTTGCCAGTTCTTCCCCTTTTATTCCTTCACCATACTTATCCATATAAAATCAAACAAAATTCTTGATGAACGTCTTTCTGTGAATAGGACAAGGCCCATATTTTTTTATTGCTTCTATATGTTCTTTGGTCCCGTAACCTTTGTGTTTGGCAAAACCATACTCGGGATAAATCGAATCGTACGTCTTCATCATCTCATCCCTTGTAACTTTAGCAATGATCGACGCCGCGGCAATAGAATAACTCAGCGCGTCACCGTGAATGATGGATTTGTACTGAACGCCGAAATCCTCGTCAACTGCATCTACCAACAAAAAATGCGGTTGGGGCACCATCGCCACAACGCATTTTTTCATTGCTTTTTTTGTGGCATTCAAAATATTCAGTCGATCTATTTCCTCGTTGTCGATACTGACGACGGAATAACTAATAGTATTTTCGATAATTTCCGGATAGAGTTTTTCTCTCTTTTTCTCGCTCAATTTTTTTGAGTCGTTTACACCCGGGATTCGTTTGGACAAATCCATCACGCAACAAGCGACCGTAACCGGTCCGGCTAAAGGTCCCCTTCCAACTTCGTCCATTCCCCCGATCAACGTATATCCTTCTTGCAGAAGTTCATTCTCATATCGGAACAAATCAATCGCTTCTTTCATATTTTTCTAAGATTATTTTACCAAATGCTTGTTTTCGAAAATCAGTAACAACCGATTGTGCCGTTCTATCGTAATCTATTTCCGCTCCGCGTAATACATATCCGCGTTTTTGCGCGATCGTTTCTAATAATTGTTTTTCATCGGGGAGATCACTCAATTTATACCGAGCGCATAATTCTTTCGGATAGTGGTTCTTTAAAAACTTCAATATCTCATTACTGAGATCAATCATATCAACCACTTGTTCGCGAATGCTTCCGATGATCGCCAAATGAACAGCTTTCTCTTGATCGGAAAAATCAGGATAAAGCGTTCCCGGTGTATCGAGGACTTCAAGATATTCGTCAATAGCTATCCATTGTTTCCCTCTTGTTACGCCCGGCCTATTTCCGGTTGTCGCCTGCTTTTTTCCTTTCAAACAATTTATCAGTGTACTCTTACCGCAATTCGGAATGCCTATAACCATAGCTCGTATTGTTTTTTTGACACCTTTTTTGCGATATTTTTCTATGGTATCTGCATTTAATTCATTTAATGCGGCAATGACCTTCTTTGCTCCGCCGTTTATTGTGGAATTCGCTGTCACGCAACGACTGTTCCCCTGATTGAAAAAAGATTGCCATTTTGTCAACTCATCAGCGGGAACCGTATCGCTTTTATTTAAGACGAACAAAATCGGACGATCGCCAATGACTTCGTCAAACGCATGATTGATAGACGATAAAGGTGCTCTGGCATCCAAAACGTAAACGACGCTCTCGACAAGCGTCATTTGCTCATTCATCATACGCATAGCTTTGGTCATATGACCCGGGAACCAGTGTATAAACATATCTTATTCCAATAGATCCGGTCGGTTTCTCGCCGTGATCGCCTTGCTTTGTTCAAATCTCCATTTAGCGATTTCCGCGTGATTCCCGCTGAGCAAAACCTCCGGCACACTCAGTCCCAAGAATTCTTGCGGTCTCGTGTAATGTGGATACTCCAATAATCCATTGGCAAAACTCTCTTCATCGGTCGACTCTTCACTCCCGAGTACGCCCGGGACGTATCTGACCACAGCATCGATCAAAACAAGAGAAGCGTAATCACCGCTGGTCAATACATAATCGCCTATGGATATCTCCCTATCGATATCCAAGTCTATCACTCTTTGGTCAATGCCCTCATAACTACCGTTTACCAATAAAAGATTATCGACCTTAGCGAGCTCTTCGACAATTTGTTGCGACAATCTTTCCCCTTTTGGGCTGAGGTATATGCGGGTATACTTTCTGTTAGGATCAACCGCTTCGATCGAGTCATGCAATGGCTGTGGAGTCATTACCATCCCGGCTCCACCGCCATAAGGCGCGTCATCGCATCGTTTGTGTTTATCAATCGAGTAGTCGCGTATGTTTGTGACACGCAAAGAGAACGTACCATTTTGTATCGCTTTTCCGATTATGCCGACGTGCAAAACATCGTACATTTCCGGAAACAACGTCAATACGTCAATCTTCATACACTGCAACCCTTTCCCATTCTTCTTTATTTAAAAAGATTTGTTGTTTTTCAAGATCGATTGAATGAATGACCTCTCCGACATACGGGAACATAATCTCTTTCCCTTCGACAGATCTCATGACAAAAACATCGGCGGCGCCATATTGTAACACGTCCACTAATTTTCCTATGATGCGATCCGACAAAATAACACTCGATCCGACAAGATCACCAATGTAATATCTCCCCTGGGGCAGTTTTGGCATATCGCTTTTTTCGGCAAAAATCTCTTGATTCCGTAGCCGTTCTGCGCTGTCCATATCGTCGACATTCTTGAATTTTATCAACAAGAAGTCTCCTTGAATGCGACTTTTTACTACGGCATATTCTTTTTTGTCAATAAAAAGCCTTTTACAACGGACAAGACAAGACGGAGTGTCGGTATAACACTCCGCTTTTATCTCTCCGTGTACGCCATGCGCCTTGAGCACTTTGCCGACAGAGATCACTTACCGCTCCTCAACGTAAACAGAGTACTCCTGTTCCATTCCGTGGCTGGCCGCGCGAACAATGGTTCGAATAGCCTTGGCGATCTTTCCGGATTTTCCGATAATTTTCGCCACATAATCAGCATCGACCATCACTTTGATATCGACTTTATCGCCGTCTTCAACAACAACTATTTCGTAATGGTCCGGACCGACGAACTGTTTTACAATATAATCTACTAAATCGTACATCGCTTTACTTCTTTTCAATTACACCGTATTTGACAAACAAATCACGAACGGTATCAGTCGGTTGCGCTCCGCAAGCGAGCCATTTCTTCGCGATTTCAGCATCGATCTTGACGTCGGCGGGATCTTTGGTGGGATCATAGTATCCGATCTGTTCGATATACTGTCCGTCTCTTGCTTTGCGAGAATCCGTCGCAACGATACGATAGAAAGGTGTTTTTTTCGCACCCATTCTGGTTAATCTGAGTTTTACTGCCATTTTTGTCCTCCGAAAAATTTTTTCTTTTTTATTATCAACGGTTAAAAACCGAATGGTAATTTCCTTTTGCCGGAACTCATTTTTTTCATAAGATCCTTTGCTTGATTGAATTGATTCAATAGTCTGTTGACATCCTGCACCGTCGTTCCGCTTCCTGCGGCAATTCTTTTTCTTCTGCTTGCATTCAGAATCTCCGGATGGGCTCTCTCCCTTGGCGTCATTGATTGTATGATCGCCTTAGTCCTATCGAGTTGTTTCTCATCGACGGTCAGATCCATTCCTTTCATCTTGTTGCCTATCCCGGGAATCATCCCGATCATATCGGTTAGATTTCCCATCTTTTTCACCGATTGCAATTGTGATAGATAATCATCCAAGTCAAAGGTATTATTTTTCATTTTTTGAGCAAGTTTTTGCGATTCTTCTTAGCTAATCGCTTGCTCTGCCTTTTCAATCAAGGTCAGTACGTCCCCCATCCCGAGTATGCGGGACGCCATCCTGTCCGGATAAAAAGGCTCTATGTCCGTCATTTTTTCGCCAATACCGCAAAACTTAATCGGTTTATTCAATATTGCCTTGATCGAAAGTGCGGCGCCGCCTCGGGTGTCGCCGTCCAGCTTGGTTAAAATGACGCCCGTTATATCCAGTTTTTGATTAAATGTCCCTGCAACGTTTACACTCTCTTGCCCAAGCATAGCGTCGACCACCAGCAAAATCTCCGTAGGCTTGACCTTCTCTTTGATCTCCGAAAGTTCTTGCATCAACTGTTCGTCGATCTGTAAACGACCGGCAGTATCGAGAATAATGGTGTCAAAACCGTTTTTTAAAGCGTATTCTTCCGCCTCTTTAGCAATCTTGATCGGAGAGATTTGTCCCATTTCAAACACCGGGACATCAACGCTCTTCCCGACCACTTGGAGCTGTTTGATAGCGGCGGGACGATAGATATCGCCTGCGACCAAAAGTGGTTTCTTTCCTTGTTTTTTCAGCAGAAGAGCAAGTTTCCCACACATTGTGGTTTTCCCTGCTCCTTGCAATCCACACATCATAATAATAGTTGGCGGGCGATCGGCAATCTCCAATTTCGCATGGGTAGATCCCATAAGCCGAACCAACTCTTCATTCACTATTTTAATAACCTGTTGCGAAGACTCCAACCCTTTCAGAATGTCTTCCCCGCAGGCCCTTTCACTGACTGTGTTGATGAAATTTTTGACTACGGCAAAATTGACGTCCGCTTCCAGCAACGCGATCCTGACTTCTCTCATCGCATTTTTGACTTCGAGTTCGGTCAAAGCACCCTTATTCCTTAATTTTGAAAAGGCGTGATTGATCTTTTCACTCAGTGTCCCGAATAATGCCATTATATCTCCTTTATATCTTTCAACAGCGCGCTAAGTTTTGACTTGATCTCCGCTTTCTCCTCATTATCTATGACTTTAATGATGTGTTCCAAACGCCCCGATAATGATTTGACTTTCTTTATCAAGCCGAGTTTTTCTTCATATTGACGAAGCTTTTCCGTGGATCTGGCTATCCCCTCTCGCACGGCTTGACGACTGGTTCCATATAATTCGGCTATCTCCGCCAGACTCATATCACAGTCATAATACAAACGCAGAACTTCTCTTTGATGATCGTTTAGTACACTGCCGTAATACGCGTTGAGCTCACCACAATAAATCTTGTCCATATTCGTCTGTAAAGTAATTTCCCTTGACATCATAATTATACTCTGTTTTTTCTAGATGTCAAGCATTTACCCTTAACAAAGTTGGACAAAACTCACTTTAAAATTTATATAAAATTGTTGACAAATTCTAAGTGTGGGTTTATACTGATGACGATAGGAAAAAACAATTCTTAGGAGGATTGTATGAAAAAAAGCATGTACAGTCTAATATTGATGGACGACGTGGTAAGAGAAATCGATATGCTCGCCGCCCAGCAAAATACAAACCGAAGTAATATGGTCAATCAAATTTTGGCAGAGTATGTATCGCTGGTTACACCGGAAAAAAGGATCAATAATATTTTTAATTATATAGAGAATTTGTTGGGGACAAACACGTTTGTGTCGTTTATCGAACCACACGATCGAACGATGAGCGTCAAAAGCTCGCTGGACTTCAAATATCGACCAACGATCCGATATGAAGTTGAACTGTATCGAACCACGGAGCAAACGATCGGTGAGCTGAAAATCATTTTCCGAACCCAATCCTCGGAATTGCTTTTGCGGCTGAAAGATTTCTTTAATCTGTGGACTAAATTGGAACAGATATATTTAGGTAATTATTTTCGCAATAATCCCGTAACTTATTCTTTCGATAACGGCAAATTTGTCCGAACTTTCTCTATCCCAAGCGGCAAGGAATATAACACCGAGGAAATCGCCAAAGCGATCAGCGATTATATTAAAGTATTTGACGAGATTATCAAAGGTTTTCTGTCTGACAAGTACCAATCTGTTACGGAGATTGAAAACCGTTATTTACAATATTTGAATGAATGTGTGATCATTTAAAGAAGGAGGTAGAAGTATGAACACTCAAAAATTAACGCAAAAAAGCCTGGAAGCGCTCCAAAACGCTCAAAATATAGCGATTGAAAATCAAAATATGGAGATCCAACCGGAACATATCGCTTATAGTCTGGTTGACTCCGAAGGAGGTTTGATCCCCTCCGTGTTAAAAAAGTGCGGAGCCAACCCGGATTCCGTTTCCGCCGCTTTGGATGATAAAATCAGAAGAATGCCTAAGGTGGGCGGAACCGGACGAGAGCCCAATAAAATATATGTCTCCCCTCTTGTCGATAAAACCCTGTCTTATGCGGAGAAATTGGCGAAAGACAACAAGGACGAATATGTGAGTGTAGAACATATTATGTTAGCCTTATATGAGAAATGTCCTGAAATTGCCGATATTTTCGCAAAAAATGGAGCCGATAATGAAAAGTTTGTAACCGAATTGAACAAAACCAAGAGCAGAAACAGAGTGACGAGCGACAACCCCGAAGCCACTTACGACGCTTTGCAAAAGTACGGATCTGACTTGACTCAACGCGCTCGTGAACAAAAACTTGATCCCGTCATAGGCAGAGACGCCGAAATACGAAACGTGATTCGTATCCTATCCAGGAAAACAAAAAACAATCCCGTTCTGATCGGTGAACCCGGCGTGGGCAAAACCGCAATCGCAGAAGGACTCGCTATTCGTATCGTTCGTGGCGACGTGCCGGAAGGATTAAAAGAAAAAACGATCTTTTCTTTGGATATGGGCGCATTGATCGCCGGAGCAAAATTTCGCGGTGAATTTGAGGAGCGTTTGAAAGCGGTCCTAAATGAAATTAAAGAAAGCAATGGTCAGATCATCCTCTTCATTGACGAACTCCATACGATAGTCGGCGCAGGGAAAACAGACGGAGCAATGGACGCAGGGAACCTCTTAAAACCGCTTCTGGCACGAGGCGAATTGCACTGTATCGGTGCTACGACTTTGGATGAGTACCGTAAATATATCGAAAAAGACGTCGCGTTGGAAAGACGTTTTCAACCTGTTTTGGTCACAGAACCCACAGTGGAAGACACGATCAGTATTCTCAGAGGACTGAAAGAGCGGTATGAAGTGTTCCATGGCGTACAGATCCAAGATGCCGCGCTGGTCGCAGCAGCAACTCTCAGCAATAGGTACATTACCGATCGCTTCTTGCCGGATAAAGCTATTGACCTCGTTGATGAAGCTTGTGCAATGATCCGTACTGAAATCGACTCAATGCCTACCGAAATGGACGAAATCCGAAGAAAAATAATGCAGTTGGAAATAGAAGAAATGGCGCTAAAAAAGGAAACCGACAATCTCTCGGCAGAACGACTTTCCGCCATTCGGAAAGAATTATCCGAATTGCGTGAAAAATTTAACGAGATGAAAGCGCAATGGGATAATGAAAAACAAGGTATCAATTCCGTACATGAAGTAAAACAAGCGATTGAAAAAGTTAATTCCGAAATCGAAATCGCACAACGCAACTTTGACTATGAAAAGGCAGCCAAACTTCGCTACGGGAAACTCCCGAGTCTTGAAAAACAGCTAGAGGAGCTCCAATCACATCCGCAAAAGACAACGAACACTCTTTTGCGCGACAAAGTGACAGAGGAAGAAATATCAAAAATCGTATCGCGTTGGACAGGAATCCCCGTCTCAAAACTAGTCGAAGGCGAACGTGAAAAGGTTTTACAGTTGGAGAACACTTTGCACAAGAGAGTTATTGGTCAAAACGAAGCTGTACGACTCATCAGCGAAGCAATTTTACGATCTCGCGCAGGTATATCCGACCCGAATCGTCCTATCGGTTCCTTTATGTTCCTTGGACCGACCGGCGTAGGAAAAACCGAATTGGCTAAAGCTCTAGCCGAAAGCCTGTTTGACGATGAACATAACATTGTCAGAATAGATATGAGTGAATATATGGAAAAATTCAGTGTATCCAGACTGATCGGAGCTCCTCCGGGATACGTCGGCTATGATGAAGGAGGACAGTTAACGGAAGCTGTAAGAAGACGCCCTTATTCCGTAGTTTTGTTTGACGAAATTGAAAAAGCCCACCCTGATGTCTTCAATATCCTTTTGCAAGTACTTGACGACGGCCGAATAACCGATTCTCAAGGAAGAACCGTTGATTTCAAAAACACCATTATCATTATGACGAGTAATCTCGGTTCTTCTTATTTGCTCGAAGGTATTGACAGCAAAGGCGAAATAAGCGCCAACGCGCGAGAACATGTAGATGAATTATTGAAACAATCATTCCGTCCCGAGTTCTTGAATCGATTGGATGAAATCGTTTACTTCAAACCTCTCACTCGTGAAAATATCGTTAAAATTATCGATTTATTGACGAATAACTTATCCAAACGCTTGTCGGACAAACAGCTCCATCTGGAAATAACAAGCACTGCAAAGAATGCAATTGCTGCCAACAGTTACGATGCTCAATATGGCGCTCGTCCGCTCAAACGCTATATTCAAGCTCATATAGAAACACTCGTTGCAAAAACGATCATTGCAGATGAACTTTCAGCGGGAGATACGATATTGGTAGATTATGACATCTCCGAAAAAGCTTTCACCGCAGAAAAGAAGTAATTTCCCTTTAAAAAACGAATCGCCGATATGACAGTATCGGCGATTCGTTTACAATATTTAAAAAGATTATTCATCCAAAAATTCACCGATAATTGCATTTTGCACCAAAAAAAACTGCGGTTTTATCCTGATTCTTCTTTCCGTGACGATCATATATTCTTTCAATTTGTCAATCGTTTTTTTATAGCGGACCCAAAAATCATCTCCAAACCTTCTCCCATATTCAGTAGCGTCAATACCATGAGCCGTACGCATGGCAAGCATAATAAATTCTTTTCTGTCCTCTTCGATAGAAAAAGGTCTTTCTTCCTTTTGTCTGTGATTGGCAAAATGGTTGCCTGCTAAATACCCCTGAAGGTTCGATTCGTTAAAAAACCGTAATCCATTCATATAGGAATGCGCCCCCGGTCCGAACCCGATATATTCTCCTAATGACCAATAATTAAGATTATGCTTTGACTCCGCGCCCAAATAAGCAAAATTACTGACTTCGTACCGATATAAGCGATTGTTCACACAAAAGTCATAGACATCGTTGTATTGTTTGACAACGGCGTCTTCCGATGCGACACTTATTTTTTTTGTAATCACATCAGAATAAAGAGGCGTCCCTTTCTCTAAAGTTAAGATATACGTCGAAATATGATTTACGTAAGGCAAAATCGTTTTCACATCCCGTAAAACATTTTGCTCGTCTTCTACCCCCAGAATAATGTCGCCACTGATTTTATCGTAGCTTGAAGCCGCTGCTTCCAGACATTGAAGCGCCTCTTTTACCGTATGAATGCGCCCTAATTTTTTAAGAATGCCGTCGTCTGTACTTTGTACTCCGACGCTGATTCTGTTAATTCCCAGCTTCGCGTATTCTGTTATGTTTTTGGATGAACTCGGATTGACTTCAATCGTAAATTCCGATAGATAAACGTGATAATACCTATATACGGTATTCACAATTTTAGACAATTGTTTAAGATTCAATACGCTTGGCGTTCCTCCGCCGATATAGACTGTCGAAACAGTCTTATCTGCGTAGACTCTCGACGCCGCGATCAACTCCCAAATTACTTCGTTGACATATTTTTCAACAAGTTCTTCGGTTAAGTGAATGGGTAAAGAATAAAAACTGCAATACCTGCATTTAGCCTCACAAAACGGAACATGAATGTAGATACCAATCCCGGGCTGCATTTACTTGTTATCAAACTTAAGAATCGTCATAAACGCTTCACTCGGGATCTGAACACTCCCCACCTGACGCATCCTCTTCTTGCCCTCTTTTTGTTTCTCCAGCAACTTTTTTTTGCGCGTTATGTCCCCGCCATAGCATTTTGCCAAGACATCTTTGCGTAGAGCTTTTACCGTCTCTCTTGCAATTATTTTGCTCCCTATTGCCGCTTGAATAGGTATCTCAAAAAGCTGCCGAGGGATCACGTCTTTCAACTTTTCGGCTATTCCTCTTCCTCTCGCATATGCCTTATCACGATGGACGATAAGACTCAGCGCATCGCAAACCTCTCCATTTAATAAGATATCCAATTTGACTAAATCATCGGCAGTGTACCCATCCAATTCATAGTCTAAACTTGCATATCCTCTTGTACGAGATTTCAGTGAGTCGAAAAAGTCATAAACGATCTCGCTTAAGGGAATCCGATACTCGATTTTAACTCTGGTTGCGTCGATATACGATAAATCGATAAACACCCCTCTCTTGTCTTGACATAGATCCATAATTGCCCCAACGTAATCGGGAGGAGAGAAAATATTGGCTTTTACGATCGGCTCTTCAATGCTTTCGATTTCTCCTACCGGAGGCAGATGAGACGGATTGTCTACCTGAACGATTTCTCCATCTGTCTTTTTGACAATATACGATACGCTCGGTGCAGTGGTAATCAAATCAAGATCAAATTCCCGCTCCAGTCGTTCTTCGATTATCTCCATGTGCAACAGCCCTAAAAAACCGCATCGGAACCCGAATCCCAAAGCCGTTGATGTTTCCGGTTCAAAAATCAAAGATGCATCGTTTAGGTTCAGCTTCTCCAAAGCGTCGCGCAAGTCATTGTATTTACTGCCGTCCGCAGGATACACCCCGGCAAAAACCATAGGATTGACTTTTTTATAACCTTTCAACGGTTTTTGGGTCGGTGTCAATGCATTTGTTATGGTATCCCCTACCGAAGTATCTTTGACATTTTTGATGCTTGCCGCGATATAACCTACGTCGCCTGCGCGTAAAGATGCCACCGGTAACATCCCGGGGGCGAAAACGCCTACTTCCGTAACGTCAAATTCCTTGCCGTTACTCATAAACATGATCTTATCTCCTGTTTTTACCTCACCGTCAACAATACGAACATTACAGATGGCACCCTTATAATTGTCATACAGGCTATCGAAAATCAATGCTTTCAGCGGAGCGTCCTCTTTCCCCGTCGGTGCGGGGAGTTTTTCGATGACCGCTTGAATAACCTGGTGAATATTGATCCCTTCTTTTGCGCTGATCAAAGGTGCGTCAGAAGCGTCCAATCCAATCACGTCTTCAATTTCGGTCTTAACTTCATCCGGTCGGGCAGATGGCAAATCTATTTTGTTAATAACAGGTATTATCTCCAAATCGTTATCCAAAGCAAGATAAACGTTCGTTAACGTCTGAGCTTCTATTCCTTGAGAAGCGTCTACGACTAAAACAGCGCCTTCACACGCAGCCAAAGACCTACTGACCTCATAGGTAAAGTCAACGTGTCCGGGTGTGTCAATAAGATTCAGAGTGTATTCTTCTCCGTTGTGTTTATAAAACATTCTTACCGGAGTCAGTTTTATCGTTATTCCACGTTCCCGCTCTATCTCCATTGAATCCAGCATTTGATCTTTCAATTCACGCTCACTGACTTGACCTGTCATTTCCATAATTCTGTCGGCCAAAGTGCTCTTGCCATGGTCTATATGCGCAATAATGCAGAAATTCCTGATGTGCTTTTGTCTGTCGTCCATACAGACTCCTTTTACTGTTTTATTGACCTACATTATATAAAAAATTTAGAAAATAATCAATAAAATTTTTTAATTGTATTCCTTTTAAAAAAATTATAATGTATAATAGACACGTTGGAGAAAAAATGAATATTGTTACCATACAATCTAACTATGAACGACGCGGCTTTGACTTTTCTTTCTTCGACGATGAGTCATCTGCGATCGACTATATACAAAATTTGATTCCGGAAGGTTCCTCTATTGGCTTTGGCGGAAGCGAGACGGTTAAAGAGATCGGATTGCTGAACGCGCTCCCAAATCGAATAGTATTACACCGAGACTTGTTTGACCCTAAAAGAAAACAGGAGATTCTTGATAAAATGCATTTTTGCGACTGGTATGTCTCCAGCGCGAACGCATTATGCTCTACCGGTGATATCGTTAATATCGACGGAAGAGGTAACCGTGTCGGAGAGATCGTCAACGGCCCAAAAAATATTCTTATCATAGCCGGAATAAACAAAATAGTCAACGACATCTCTGAAGGGATTGAACGGACCAGAAATATAGCCAGTCCAAAAAACTGCCGTAGACTTCATAAAAATACACCCTGCGCAACACTCGATAAATGTTGCCACTGCAACAGTATTGACACGATTTGCAATGCAACCGTCATTTTACATCATCCAATGACGGGGACAAAAGTGCATATCGTTTTAATCAATAAAAATTTAGGTTATTAATTATTGGGAGGATCAACAAATGTGGCTTTTTGAAAAACCTATAGCCCATCGCGGACAACACGACGACATAGACGTCCGCACTGAAAATTCTATGGCTGCTTTCCGCAAAGCGATCGAAAGCGGTTACAATATCGAAACTGACGTTCATCTTCTGAAATCCGGTGAAGTCGTAATATTCCATGATAACACGCTGACTCGTGTTTGCGGAAAAAAAGTTAATATTAAAGACCTCACTCTTGATGATATTCAAGGAGACGAATATCTCCTTCCCAATAAAGAACATATCCCCCTCCTTGTCGATTTGTTGCAATTGGTTGAAGGTACACAGTCCGGGATCCTTTTGGAACTCAAGATTAATGGCGCAAACTATGATTTAGAGAAAGCGGTATACTCTCTCATAAAGGGGAAAGAAAGTTTTATTGCTGTTCAGTCTTTTAATCCATGGACTGTTGCTTGGTTTTCTGAAAATGCTCCTGAGTTTTATCGTGGTTTATTGGCTGTCCCTGCTGTCCTTCAACTGGGAAAAACGATGTACAAGAAGATGAACCCCAACTTTTTGGCATATGATATTAAGAGTCTTAATAATTCCGTCGTTAAGTTTATTACTAAAAAGAATATAAACCTGCTAAGTTGGACAATACGTACGCCTGAACTCTTAGATAAGGCATTATCGTTTGGCGTTAATAATATTATATACGAAAAGCTCGATCTTGACGCCTTAAAGTTCGATATGTCGAAAGTTAAGCCCATTCAATAGCTCAATTGTATTCTTCCGTAGCTTTATATCATACTAATGCGGGAGGATACTATGAAAAAAAGCTTTTTGATAGGAGTTATCGCCGGAGCAGTGAGTACCGGCTACATTATCCACAGATCGCACTTCAGCGAATATTTCAAAAAAATCGTTAAAAACAAATAGAAATCGCCCGGATTCGACCGGGCGATTTCTGTCTCATTATGATGGAGTTACATCTTTTTAATCAGTTTTAAATCAATTCCTTTATCGCTGATCTTAATGACTTTTGCCTTGACGATATCACCGATATTAACCACATCTTCAACTTTTTCTACATGCTCTTTGGCAAGCTTAGAAATATGGATCATTCCACTCTTTCCGGGAGCAAGCTCTACCCATGCACCAAAAGACATGATTCTGACGACAGGTCCTACAAACTCTTCTCCGACTTCGGGATCCTTTGCAATTGTAAGAATGGTTTTCTTCGCCTTCTCCGCCATCTCATCATCAGTAGACGCAATAAAGACCTTTCCGTCATCATCAATGTCGATCTTAACACCGGTCTCTTCGATGATCTTATTGATCACTTTCCCGCCGCTGCCGATGACCTCTCTGATTTTATCGGGATCAATAGTAAAGCGAATGATCTTCGGGGCATATTTGCTCAGATGCGGTCTGCTTTCAGGTAATACTTCAAGCATCTTACCCAAGATAAAAATTCTACCTTCTCTCGCTTGCGCCAAAGCCGTACGAAGGATTTCTTCATCAATTCCTTTGATCTTGATATCCATTTGGATAGCAGTGATCCCCTCGGCAGTTCCCGCAACTTTGAAGTCCATATCTCCATAAAAGTCTTCCAGTCCTTGGATATCGCTCATAACGGAGATCTTATGATTAGCTTCATCTTTGATCAATCCCATAGCTATACCGGCGACAGGTGCTTTAATCGGCACACCGGCGTCCATAAGAGCAAGAGTTGATCCGCATACGCTCGCCTGAGAAGTCGATCCGTTGCTACTGATAACTTCGCTGACTGTTCGTATCGCATACGGGAAGCATTCGGTGTTCGGCAAAACGGGTTCCAAAGCACGCTCGGCAAGGGCACCATGACCAATTTCTCTACGACCCGGACTCTTCAATTGTCTTGCTTCGCCGGTAGAATAGGGCGGCATGTTGTAATGATGCATATATCTCTTGAAGGAGTCATCATCCAATCCTTCGAGTTTTTGAACTTCTGTTATGGATCCAAGAGTCAAGGTCGTCAAAACCTGCGTTTGTCCTCTGGTGAATACACCCGAACCATGAACGCGAGGCAAAATACCGGCTTCACACCAGATCGGTCTGATCTCTTTTAAAGAACGACCATCGGGACGGATACCTTGTTCACTGATTCTCTTGCGGACGTATTCTTTCTTCATCGCGTAAATCACGTCTCCGATATAGCCTTTTTCTTCAGGATAGATCTCGGCGAAATGAGCCGTGAGCTCTTCCGTCACAGCGTCTTCACGCGCCTCCCTCTCAGTTCTGTCAAAAGTATCGTAGATATACGCAATTTTATCGGCAGAATATTCACGGATCGCCTTTTCCATCTCTTCAGGCGCATGGCGAAGTTCAATTTCTTTCTTGGGTTTGCCGACTTCTTCTCTGATTTGCTCGATCCAAGCGACAATCTTTTTGATTTCCTCGTGACCGAATAAAATAGCTCCGAGCATTTCTTCTTCGGTCAGCTCATTCGCTCCGGCCTCAACCATCATAACTGCATCTTTCGTCCCGGAAAGAGCCAGATTCAATCTACTTTTTTCTCTCTCTTCCGTGTTCGGGTTGATAATATATTTTCCGTCGACCATACCGACCATAACCGAACCGGTAGGACCATTCCACGGGATATCGGATATCGTCAAGGCAATACTGCTACCCAACATGGCAAAAACTTCAGGCGGGATATCGGTATCTACGCTCAGCGGGGTCGCAACTACAGCGACATCATTAAAGAGTCCTTTCGGGAAAAGCGGTCTGATAGGTCTGTCGATCAAACGGCTGGTCAAAATTGCTTTATCGCTGGGTCTTCCTTCTCTTTTCTTGAATCCACCGGGAATTTTTCCCACGGCATACATTTTTTCCTCAAAGTCAACACCTAAAGGGAAAAAGTCGATTCCGTCTCTGGGGGCTTTAGCCATTGTCACATTCGTCATAACGACGGTATCTCCGCATCTGATTATACATTCTCCGTTTGAGTGAGAACAATAACCACCGATTTCCACGCTGACTTCTCTACCACCGATCGTAGTAGTAAAAATCCTGCTTTCTTTCATGAATCCTCCTTGTTCTGCTCATCCCATGATGAACAAATTCTATTTATGTTTTATTTTTTTTAAGAATAACGATGAAAATGATGTAAAAGAGGTTGCTCAATCCTCAGCAACCTCTTAAAGCGAATTACTTTCTCAAATTCAATTCTGCGATTATTGCTCTGTAACGTTCAATATCCTTTTTCTTCAAGTAAGCAAGTAAATTTCTTCTCTTACCGATCATTTTCAGCAAACCACGACGTGAATGGTGATCCTTGGGGTGTTGCGCCAGGTGCTCATTCAAAGATGCGATTCTTTGCGTCAAAAGTGCAATCTGTACCTCGGGAGAACCCGTATCGCCTTCTTTGCGAGCAAATTTTTCCATTACTTCTGCTTTTGTCATTTCGTTCATTATATACCTCCTAAAAATGAAGAATAATTCGCCTGAAGCAAAGTGTACGTCGTTTTGGATTGAGGAACGGCAATACCCTTGCCTAGGTACAACGTATATATTATCATATTTTTTTCATTCTGTAAACTGATTTTTTATAAGTTTACACAATAGAAACGGCAACGTGAATTCCCAAAGTAAATTACACAGTGGAATTTACTTTGGGAATTCACGCCTTTTCTCCACTTTCCCCGATCCCGCTTTTCGCTATAAGAAAAGACCGCGAATTATATCGCGGTCCATATCTCATTGTATATATTGTTTAGACGTACGGAATGATTATTACATTCGACGCTTTGTAATCGGTCTCAGACGTAATGATATTCAGGATCTGCGACGCTTCGTCGAGACTCAGCTCTGCGTCTTTGACCACCACGTTCACATTGTCTGTGCTGATCGTCACTACACAGTCGTCGAAACCTTTTGACTTGATAAGACCTTCCAGGGATAACTCCGTCTCCATCATACCGACTAAAGAAAGCTTCTTCGTCTGCGCGTCGGCTACGGTCTTTTCATCCGCTTCGGTCGAAGAGATTATATCTTCCAGATACAACATCTCTTGTGCTCGTGTCGCCTCCCGATCGGTCCTGTATGTCGCAAAGAAGGTTGGCGTCACGGCATCGTTGGACTGACTGGCAACCGTAGTTTTCGCATTTCTCGTCGTTAGGAAGTAGTTCAGACATCCCGTTGCGACAAGCAGTGCTACCAGTGAAACAAGAACGATGATCTTTTTCTTGTTCACTTTTCCGGTCTTTGTTTTGGTATTGGTACCTTTCATAAAACAGCCTCCATATATATATGTTTTATTTGTTTTCATTTCATAGCGTATATTTCTACCTTGTTAGCGGGTACGTTAAGAGCGGTCTCAACGGCTCGCATAATCGATAGTCTAATCACGCTGTTTTCGGCGCCTTTTGCTACGACAAGGACGCCGACTATCTCCGGCATAACTTCTTTGACGACGTATGGTTCCGACTTGCCGCCGGTCGAAACGACGATCGGAGAAGTCGTAGTATTGATCGTCGTCGTTGACCCTCCGTTGGGATTTTGCGTATTGGTTGACCCCGTTGTCGTCGTATTTGCCGTTATTTTCTCGGTTGTACCGGTCACGGTTATGACTACCTTCGCTTTACCGACACCCGCCATATCCGAAAGAATATCGGACAGCTTCTGTTCCAGTTTCTCGATCGCGTCTGTCTCGTCCTGATCATTTATTACGACCGTTGAAGAAGTATCTGACTTACTCTTAGTCGAGAAGATCCCGCTTTGCAAAAGGAATATCCCTATTATGATAGCCACCACACCGATCGCAAGATAGAGTTGCGCCTTACGATTATTCTTGATCTTTTCGATCAGGATCTTCAGTTTTGCTTTGATCGAGTCCATAGACGATTATATTCTCCTCTCGGACGTTCACATGGTTTGATACGGTCCGCTTGACCTCTTCAGTAGATATTGTATTCTCCATGTTTTCGTTTATGCCGATATTATCAATTCTGACTTCAACCAAGTATACGATCGTATCAGTACCATCAAAATATAAATCGATTCTGACATGAGCCTCTCTATTTTCAGTACTAAGTTCTTTTTCTATAGTCCTTTCCGCCAGATCGAATCTTCTTCTTGTCATAGACTGTACATAGGTAGAATCGACAATAGCGTCCGTTGATACTTCAAACGCGTCAATCGTCACCTCACCGTGGGTATAATAGCCGATGACCGGGGATATGATGGCAAACACCAAAGCCAGTCGAACAAATCCCCCGATATACTTTTTCATTTTGCCTTCCGACAAAAGGACTTCCGTCAGAATGGACAATAGTGCCACGCAAACAACACCCATAATCCATTGTTTCATAAAACACCCGGATTCATGACAAACAGAACGGTCATCAAAAATAATAACCCGGCAAAAGACGCGCTAACGACAGCCACTACAAGGATATTAAGGCTATCCCCCGCACAAGTTAAGGCAGAACAGAACTTTCCGTCTGTCACAGGTTCCAGTATTCCCGAAGTCAGTTTCATACAAATACTGAGCAGAAGCAGTCTTATGACAGGGACAATTACAGATACAAGTAGAATTATGACGGCACAGAGCCCAAGCGCGTTCTTCACGGCAAGACAACCGGCAAGAACGACGTCAAACCCGTCCTTCAAATAGCCCCCGACGACCGGGACGTAGCTTGATAGTGCGAATTTTGCCCCTCGCACCGCCAATCCGTCCACACTTGCGCCGGTGATCCCCTCTGCGACAAGAACGGTGGAAAAAATACCGAATACCAACCCGACAATACGCGTCGTACCCGAACGAATTGCCGAAGAAAGACGACCGAGTTTCAGTTGATCGCTAAGATTTCCTATCAAACCGAAAACAAAAGACGCTAAAAACAGAGGAGTAACAACAGTCGTCAATAGTCTCAGGAGGACGTTTCCGAAAATAAGAACCGACGGCTGAAATACCGCCGCCGAAGCCGATCCGCCAAGTGCCGCAACTAAAGTCACAAGTACGGGAAAACAACCTTCGGATATCTTTTCCATCAATATAAACGTGCTTGTCGCCTCTTTGATCGATCGGGCAACCAGATTGGCAATGACTGCGAGGACGATACAGTAGCAGATGACGTAGACGACCTTGTTTACGTCGGTCCTTATAAATCCATCTGTCAAGCCTTTGAGAACGCCATAGATCAAACAAACTACTACGATAATAGCAAGTTGCGGCAAAACTACTTTAGCTTCTCCTAAAAAGACATCGTTTGCCATCGACAGAAAATAGGACGTGTCGAAGTCGTTTTTACCACTTAATATATCTTCGACGAATTGTCTTGACGTAGTGAAAAAACCTTGTTGATCGTATTCTCGCAACAGCGCCATCAACTCGTCAAAAGCGCTTGAATCAACTCCGTCCATCGTCTCTTCTACCGCTTCTCCTAGGTCGTCGGCAAAAGCCCTATCGCCTGTCTGCACGCCGATTAGGAAAACAAATAAAAAGACACCGATCGTCAATATTGTCAATATACGTTTCATAACGATCACATCAAGTCGCCAATTACGTCGATTACGCCCGTCACAATGGGCATTGCTGTCAGGAGCACGGTGATTTTCCCTGCAAGTTCGATCTTTTTTGCCAGAGCGGAACAACCGGCGTCCTCACATAAATTTGCACTAAACTCAGTAATGTATCCGATACCGACGATTTTCAGCACCGCTCCGTATGCGCGCTCATCAACTCCGCTTTTTTCAATAATAGTCCGAAAAGAATCAATCGACCGGATGATCCCATCGGACAACAGGATCAGTATAATTGCACCTGCCGCCATCGGCAAAAAAACGGACAGATCCGGTTTGACATTCTTGACGACGCCATACGATACGACTGTCACGAAAGCCACACCGATCACTTTTAGGAGCATTTCAATAGAGATTAAACATCGCTTTCAGCGTACCGAAAAAGTCTCCGAGCATATTGACGACAAGACTCAGGACGATCACCAACGCCGCAAGCGTAACAAGAGTAGCGATCTCTTTTTTGTCACTTTTTTCCAAAATATTATTGATAACCGCCGTCACGATCCCGATCCCGGCGATTTTGAAAATTACGTCTATGCCCATCTCCCCTCACAAAACCAATAAAAACATGACTGCCCCGACCAAGGGACACAACCTTTCCGACAAAGTGCCGTTCGTTTTTTGTGCCTCTTCTCTGTCGGATAACATCTTTTCGCACAATCCTATCGAGTATTTTATAAATTCATCTTGCGATTTTGCGTTCACTTCCTTTATCTCTGATAGAAAATCGAAGACTATTTTTTCCTCTTCTGTTTTAGCGCCTTTTTGACGATAAGTTTTCAGAAAATCCTCGAACTTGCCCGACCGCTCTTGACAAAAACGCTCCTCTATATCCGACATTTTCCTTTTAAAGATGCCTGCTTCACCACTTACGCGATTCAAAAATTCTCTGTATTCGTTCAAAAACCGGATCTTGTCCTTATAGCTTTTATTCATCAGCTTGCCGACAACAACCGACAATACAAAGAGGATCGCCCCGACTAAATATTTCACATCCCCTCCACGCGATCTATCGTACCTATTTGGGGATCGTCTGACAAGTAGACTTTTCTTTGAAAAATTCTTTTATAGCATTCATCTAATTTTTTTCCATGGATTGTAGCCAACACTTTAATACCGGAGGAGACCAATTTCCGTACCGCGGACAGATCTTTTGCCCCAAAAAGTTCGTCGCACGCAACAATTTGCGGCGACATCGTTCGTATCGACATCTCGTATACTTTTTCTTTAGGGACGCCTTGTATTACGTCACAACAAGGTCCTGTCCGCATCGTGATCCCTTCGCCAAACAGTTCATACCTCTCATCAATAGCGAGTACGTCGTATCTCATCGAAAGAAGTCGTATATAGTCACGCAATAGGGTCGTCTTGCCGGCACCTGGCTCAGAAACAATGATCGTATTTTCAAAGTCGGATTCCGCGAGCCTCGACGCGCACCCGATGATTTCCTGAGGGATTCTGACGCAAAGAGCGTACACTTCTCGTACGACGACCTTTTCTCCGTTCCATTTGCAATCTCCCGCGATCCCTATACGAATACCGTTTTTATATCCGATATATCCAGCGCTGATCTGATCTTCATAGGCATACAACGCGTCATCAGTCGCCCGTCTGATGATCTGGCTCATCTTCTCTCTTGTCGCTCGGTATTGTAAGAAAAATTTTTCACTTTTTGTACGGACTTGCGTATTTTGACCAATGCGCAAACGTATCTCACAGACGTCTTTCCTTAAAGAAGAGACTTCTCTGAACAATTCTTTATCCAACAGGTTTTCCATAACAAAACACCTCGGAATATTCTATCCGAGGCGTTTTGATTTTAGTACTTAAATAAAATGTCGATTATACGCGGCTCATATAAGAACCGTCTCTCGTATCCACTCGGATGGTCTCGCCGGCGTTGACAAACAAAGGCACTTGGATGACGTATCCGGTCTCAAGCGTAGCGGACTTGGATCCGGGCTGAGCGGTTGCACCGGGGATCCCGGGCTCTGCGTCGACGACTTTCAACTCGACGAAATTCTGCGGTTCGCAAGAGAAAGCGCTCCCTTTGTAAAAAGCGATGTCACACATATCTTCTTCTTTAATGAAGCGCAACGCGTCGGCGACGATGTCCTTGTTGAGCGGGACCATATCGTAGGTCTCGGTGTCCATGAAGTAATACAAATCGCCGTCATTGTAGCTATATTGCATCTTTTTGCGCTCAATATGAGCAAGTTCATACTTTTCACTGGGGTTAAAGGTACGTTCAATAACGCCGCCGGTCATTACGTTTCTGATCTTCGCTCTCACAAAAGCCGCGCCCTTACCGGGTTTGACGTGTTGGAAATCAACGATGACCTGAACGGTCCCATCCAGTTCGAAAGTAATACCTTTGCGGAAATCACCCGCCATAATGTATGCCATATATTCGTCCTCCGAAAATGTAAAATTATTTCTATAATATTATCATATCTTTGGCACTTTTTGTCAAGTTTCTTACGCCTGTTTCCGCAAAATAAATTACATCTTCTATTCTGATGCCGAATTTTTTATCAAAATACAAACCGGGTTCTACGCTCAAGGTCATTCCCGTGCGAATGACAGACTCACATCTCGGCGAAAAGTTGGGACTTTCGTGGATATCTATTCCAAGGCTATGCCCCAAAGAGTGCAAAAAGTACTTATCTACGCCGTTGCGCCTGAAATAGCCGCGGGCGATCTCGTCGCACTCTCTTCCCGTCATGCCGGGGTGAACACCGGCGATAGCCATGCTTTGTGCCTCTTTGACCATCATATAGGTCTTCTTGATCTCATTCGACGGTTCGCCGAAGAAGACGGTCCTCGTCATATCCGAGCAATACCCCGCGTACTTCGCACCGAAGTCCATCGTCACGGGCATCCCCTTTCCCAACTTCTTTTCAGTACGATGAGCATGCGGTTTTGACGTGTTTTCTCCGAAGGCGACAATGGACGTAAACGCCAAAGCATCTCCTCCACAGGCAAAGAGCAGACCTTCCAGCTGCCCGGCGAGCTCTCTTTCGGTCATACCTTCGTGGATTTTCGGAAGTATCTCCAAAAAGGCGCGATCGGACACGTCTTGCGCCTTCTGCATCACTTCGATCTCTTCCGCGCTCTTTATCATACGCAAAGAGGTCATCTCTTCGTCAATATAGGAAAAATCGGTTATTCCGGCGTTTTTTAACTCTTCATAGTCATATGCAGGCATAGACTTTTCGATAGCGGCGGATCGGAATCCGCTTTCACGTAAAAATGCGCCGTACTTTTCTACGCTCTCAATTACGAAATCGGTCTTCAAATAATCGACTTCTTCAAAGTACCTTGCGTCGGTAAAATAATACGCCTTGCCTCCCACCAGCGCTATTATTGCGTCCGCCGTATCGTACCCGGTCAGATAAAACAAATTGGATTGTGACTTGATGATGCAAACGTCACCCTTATATGAAATTTTTCTCATATCGGTATTCTACTACCGTTTGCCCTTTTTTGTCAAGTCTCTAGATCGTTCCCCATCTCAGGATTTAGAATGCGGTTTACTGATTAAAGACACGACAAATCCAATAAATATCGCACCGGTTAGCCCTGCCGCCGCAGCTTTTACTCCTCCTGTTATTGCCCCGAATAGTCCACTCTCTCTTGCGCCTTCGATCGCCCCTTTTGCCAAATTGCTCCCGAACCCCATAATGGGAATAGTCACGCCCGCTTTGGCAAAGTCCTTCATATATCCGAATACGCCTATTGCCTCCAAAAGCACACCAAGGAGCAAGAAGATCAAAAGGATCCTCGCCGATGTCAGCTTTGTCAAATTGATGATCACCTGTCCCACCATACAGATTCCGCCTCCGATCGCAAAAACGATCAGATAGGTCAAAAACATATCCATTACACCACCTCGATCGCTACCGCATGCGCGATTGCCGGGATAGTTTCCCCCTGCAATGAAGAGACTTTACTTAACAGCGCACCCGTCGGCACAAAAAGTATTTTTTTGAGTGTTCCTTGCGATAGCATTTTATACAAATATGCATTGAAGACAAGGTTTGAGCAACACGCTCCGCTTCCGCCTTGACCGACGTCTTGCCCCTCTCGGTTAAAAATCAAAATACCGCAGTCGGAATAGTTTTTGCCGAGGTTCAATCCTTCTTTTTTAGCTAATATCTGCAAGAGTCTGCTTCCGCCGTGTCCGAGATCTCCTGTAACGATCAGGTCGTAATAAGTCTCGTCCCTCCCGGTGTCCGACAAGTGCGACACGATCGTATTCAATGCTGCGGGAGCCATGACCGCCCCCATATCGTTGGCGTCGCTTACGCCGTAGTCCACGACTTTACCGATGGTCCCGCTCGTCACTTTCACACCGACCTCTTCCTTTTTCGTCAAAAGACTGCATCCGGCACCCGTCACGGTCCATTGTGACAGAGGAGTCCTCTGCGAGCCGAGTTCCAACGGGAAACGGTACTGCCTCTCCGCGGTTGCATAGTGACTCGTCGTAGTCGTGATCACTTTGCTCATATAATCGGAATGTATCATAATCGCACCGAGAATAAGCGCCTCTCCAAAAGTCGCGCAGGCGTTATACAGACCGATAAAGGGTATTTCTAACTCCCTCATAGCAAAGTTGCAACCTATGATCTCATCCAAAAGATCCCCCCCGAATACGCAATCGACGTCATTTTGCGATAGATGAGCCTTGTTTAAGAGCTGTTTGATGCATTGAAGCTGCATCATGATCTCCGCATGCTCGTGACTTTTTTGTCCGATGATATCGTCTTTCAGGATATAGTCATAGTATTTTTTCAGCGGACCCTCACCCTCCTTGGGTCCGGCGATTGACGAAGTCTGCGTGATCGCAACGTCTCTGTCAAAAAAAACCGTCCTTACCATCTACCCTCCTAAATAAAACAGTATATGATCCCGACCAACACGGACGCGGAGATGCCGAACACGATCACAGGACCCGCTATGGAAAACATATTGGCGCACAAACCCAGCACAATCCCCTCCCGCTTGTGTTCTATCGCAGGACTGACGATCGAATTGGCAAATCCTGTGATCGGGACGATGCTCCCCGCCCCGCCGAATGCGCCGATTTTGTCATAAACCCCGATCCCGGTAAGAATCGCGGTCAACAAGATCATCATCATAGTTACGAATCCGCCCACCTCGTCCTCTTGCATCGAAGGAAAAATCGCCTTTATCGCATCACCGATCCCTTGCCCGATACAACAGATGATGCCGCCTGTCAAAAAAGCCCGGACCATAGTCCTGACATGTTTTGTTTTCGGCATATCTTTTCTGATCTCGGCGAGGTATTCTTTACTTTGTTCTTTATCTAACCTCAAAATTCACCTCTCTGTTCTCGTTCGGATTGAATATCTCCGTCGATTCTTCATGTTCTTTTCTCATATTCGCCCTACCGAGGTATTGTCGCCCGTATCTGTTTTTTTATACATCGGTTTTTTCCCTAAATAAAAACACCCGATATGGGTGTTTTACCTTGTCTCAAGACATCTCTTTTCTTATCCTTTCCAATATCTTCGCTTCCAGTCGACTCACTTGGACTTGAGACACACCGAGTACTTTTGCTATTTCACTTTGAGTTTTATCGCGGTAGTAGCGCAAATATATAATTTTTTTGTCGCGCTCATCGAACTTGGCTATGATATCTCTCAAGACGGTTTTTTCAATATAATCGTCCTGATCGTCCTTCGAGCTTATTTTATCGACCAGGCTCAACCCGTCTTCGTCGCTCTCCGCATAAATGCTGACCGGGTACCTCGCACTATCCATAATAAAAACCACGTCGGTTTCATCGACGTTCAGATGCGCAGCGATCTCGGATATCGTCGGGTCTTTTTGTTTCTCCTGTCGATATCTTTCTACAAAAGCGTTCAGTTCCTGATGTTGGGACTTGATCGAACGACTGACTTTGATCGCCCCGTTATCTCTCAAAAACCGTTTGATCTCCCCTGCGATCATAGGAACAGCATACGTCGAAAATTTGACGCCGAAAGTAAGATCAAAATTGTTGATCGCTTTGATAAATCCAAGGGTACCGAGCTGTATCAGGTCATCGGTCTCCGTTTGCTTATTTTTATACCGTCGCACGATACTCTTGATCAAAGGCAAATTATTCTGCAAAAGGATCGTCTTTGCTTCGTCGTCATTTTGTTGCGCCCTTTCGATGAGTTGTGCAGTCTCTTCCTGACTAAGCATTGCGCAACCTTTTTTTCATACGGACAGTCGTCCCTACGCCGATCTTGCTTTCTACCGACAGTTCGTCCATAAAGGTCCGCATGATCGTAAACCCAAGTCCGCTTCTCTCTTCCTCCTCTTTTGTGGTAAAAAAGTCGCCCATTGCCATTTCCACGTCGGCTATACCTACGCCGTAATCGACTATTTCCAATGCAAGAACGTCTCCTGTCAGTTGCGCCTCGATCAAGACGTCCCCCTCTTTACCGTCATATCCGTGCACAATGCTATTGGTGACCGCTTCGGATACTGCCGTGCGGACGTCGTTGACCGCGTCCACAGTCGGGTCGCTCGACAGACAAAATGCCGCTATCGTGCTACGCGCCAAAGATTCGTTCTCCGGTATTGCTTTTACTCGTATGCTCATGTGATTTTCCATATATTCACCTCATAGTTTGGGTATGATCCGATACAGTCCGCTTACTTTCAGGACCTTGTCTATTTGCTCGTTGGGTTTGTCAATAAACATTCCCACATGTTTTTGTCTCAGTTTTTTATATCTGCCTAAAATGAGTCCTACCCCCGTACTGTCCATAAAGGTCAATTCCTGCATGTTAAGGATCACGTTCTTAACTTTGACTGACTCCAAGTAGTCGTCTATTTTAATACGAAGATCTCCCGCAACAGATTGGTCTATCTCCCCGGACAAGTAAAGATACAAGTTCTCATTATTCATTTTTGCGTTGACTTTCATATTGCCTCCGAAGGTCGAGTATACCGAAAAAATGACGAATTATTTTGACGAAATATGAGTATTTTTAAGCGTTTTTGTTTGATTAATCCAAAATTTAACTCCAAACTATTGTTATAATTCAAGGTGACTCGACTTTTTCTCTTTACCTGCAAAAGTCAATAAAAAAACAACCTGCGACATTACGTCATAGGTTGTTTTTTGGTGGAAGGAGGTGGATTCGAACCACCGAAGTCGACGGACGGCAGATTTACAGTCTGCTCCCTTTAGCCACTCGGGAATCCTTCCAAATAGTGGAGCTGGCTAATGGAATCGAACCATCAACCTGCTGATTACAAATCAGCTGCTCTGCCTAGTTGAGCTAAGCCAGCAGGAGATTGGTGCCTTGGGGCGGAATTGAACCACCGACACGGGGATTTTCAGTCCCCTGCTCTACCGACTGAGCTACCAAGGCTGATTTGGCGATCCGGATGGGGTTCGAACCCACGACCTCTAGCGTGACAGGCTAGCGTTCTAACCAGCTGAACTACCGGACCGTATTATATTAAGTTTTTAATATTCGTTCCTTTGGCCATAAGGCAACTTGCTGGGCCTTCACGGACTTGAACCGCGGACCAATCGGTTATGAGCCGACCGCTCTAACCAACTGAGCTAAAGGCCCTTATATCACATTAAAGTAAATGGTCGGGGTGAAGAGACTCGAACTCCCGACCCCATGGTCCCAAACCACGTGCGCTACCAAACTGCGCTACACCCCATTTGATTACCTAAGCGACTTTAACAATATACAACAATTTCTTATTTGTGTCAATTATTTTGGACCATTTACAAAAAAATTTTTTTATAGTCCACGCTCCACTTTATAGACGCCTTTGACCGCCTCCAGTTTCTTGATCACACTGGCAAGGTCCGACGATTGTTTGATCTCCAGACCGATATTGATCTGTAGTCTGTCTTTCGTCTTCGTCGGGTGCGCGTTCAAGCTCGAAATGGCATAACCCATATTGGCGACAAGAGAAGTTATTTTCGACAAAAATGCCGGACTGTTTTCGCACTCGATATACACGGGAGCATTGTAGACGGTGTTGTCCATATTCGCCCACTGCGCAGCCATGAGTCTTTCCGGCTCCATATTGGACATATTGGGGCAGTCTTGTCTATGGACGGTCACTCCTCTCCCTCGTGAGATATATCCGACGATCTTGTCCCCGGGGACGGGGTTGCAACATTTTGCCAAGCGGATCAAAAAGTCGTCATATCCATCGATCAGGATACCGCTATGCGATCTTCTTCTCGTTGTATCGGAGACGGTCTTGACTGTCGGCGTATCACTTTCATGCAGTTTTCTGTCATAATCGAGTAGCTTAAAGAGGACTTGGTTCGTCTTCATCCCCCCAAATCCGACAGTCGCGTACATATCGTCAAGATCGGTGAAGTTGTAGCGATTCAAGACGTATTTCGTTGCGCCGGGCGTCAGAAGGTCGGAAAGCGTATGCCCTTTTCTTGCCGCCTCGTGCTCCAACATGTCTTTGCCGAGTTTGACGTTCTCCTCCTTCATCTGCTTTTTGAAATAGCTGCGTATTTTTGCCTTTGCTGTCGGCGTCACAGCGAATTTTAGCCAGTCTCTAGATGGTTTTGCATTGTTTTGCGTCACGACTTCCACGACGTCGCCATTTTCGAGCGTCGTCATAGGTGAGACGTATTTGCCGTTAATTTTGGCACCCGTACACTTATTCCCGATCTCACTGTGTATGCGATAAGCAAAATCGATACAGGTAGAATTGACAGGTAGATCGAATACGTCGCCTTTCGGCGTAAACACATAGATCTCGTTGGTAGAGACGCTGGTCTTCAGCGTATCAATGAATTCAAGCGAGTCCTTCAGGTCCCCTTGTACGTCCATTACTTCTTTAATAAAGCCGAGTTTGCGATCATACTCGGTCTCCGGCGAAGTGTTCCCCTCTTTATAGCGCCAGTGTGCGGCAATACCGTATTCCGCCACGCGGTTCATCTCTACTGTACGGATCTGTATTTCAAAAACTTGACCGAAGTTCGTTACGATCGTCGTATGTAAACTCTGATACATATTCGGCTTAGGAGAAGCGATATAGTCCTTAAAGCGCCCCGGGATCGGCTTCCACATCGAGTGAATGATACCAAGTACAGTGTAACAGTCGCCTATTGTATTGACGATCACCCTGACCGCGACAAGATCGTATATCTGCTCAAAGGTCTTGTTTTGATTTTTCATCTTCTTGTATATGGAGTAAAAGTGTTTTGGTCTCCCCTTGATCTCAAACTCCATATTCAAGTCTTTCAACGCCGCACTCAGTTCGTCTTTGACTTTATTGACGAGTTTCATTCTCTCACCGCGTTGATACTTCAATCTTTCGGTCAGATAGGCATAATCTTCAGGATAGAGATATTTCATTGAAAGATCTTCCATCTCGCACTTTATCCAAGATATACCAAGTCTTCCGGCAAGCGGCGCGTATATATCGAGAGTTTCTTTTGATTTTTTGATCTGTTTTTCCTTAGGTAGAGGATCCAACGTGCGCATATTGTGCAGTCGGTCGGCAAGTTTGATCAAAAGCACGCGAATATCCTTCGACATCGCAAAAAAGAGTTTTCGTATGTTTTCCGCTTGCTCTACTTCGGTAGAATTAAAATTGATCCTGGTCAGTTTCGTGACAGCCTCGACCAAACTGAAAATGGACGCACCGAACTTTGCCCGAAACACATCCGGAGTCACATCGGTGTCCTCGATCACATCGTGCAGTAACCCCGCAATGATGGTCTCGGTATCCAAACCCATATCGACAAGGATCTCAGCAACAGATAAAGGATGATTAAAATAATCTTCTCCGGAGACTCTCTTCTGCCCGTCATGAGCTTTCTCACCGAACTGGCAAGCAAAAGATATCGCCATATAGTCCTCGGGCGAATAATTAGTTCGGACTTTATCCAAAAAATGATTGATATGTTCAGTAAGCGATATTTCCATTGACAAATCGATATAAAGAGGAGGCGTTGAGGTCCACCTTTTCTCCTTTTCCCAATAGTATAGCACCGTTTTCCCATTTTAGCAACTTCAAGTCGAGCAATATAAAGAAATACAAAACGAATCGTTCTTCATCGTAAAGATATCCGTTTTTTTTCAAAACTTCAAAAATATCGTTCGTCGTAAAATATCGTTTTACATAGTCAATCCTGAAATGTTGAACAATGTCAACATACGTCTTTCGCATCTCTTCTATTGAAAAACGAGGCAAAAACGAATCACAACTATTGTCAGAAAAAGACGCTCCTAATGCGGAAAAATACTCTCTTACGGAATCGGTCGTTTTTCCATGAATTGTTATTGAATTGTAATACGAAAAAGGAAAGTTTGCGTCCGGCAAAAGTACGGCGATTTTCCCCTGTATAAAGAATTCCGTCTCGCCGAATATACGAACATATTCCTCATTGTTCTCACAAAATTCATCAAAGCTTTCTTTATCGAAAAAGACGTCCAAACGAGGATCCGTCATAGAACGCGCGGTTTGTTTCCCCGGAATGTCCGCTACCGAAATATTTACAGAAAAAGCGCAAAACCGCTCTATTTGATTAACTTTCTTTAATTTGAATCGATCAAAAAACAGTTTCTTGATCTTGATCTGGTCGTATTCCGATCCATTGAAAAAGTTCTTATCTATCGTATACAAAGCGCTTTTCCCCAACGCTGTATTAAATTCATCGCAAGCATATCCATTCCCGAAGGATATCACGTCGCCGATCTTCGTTTTACCTTTCAAGTGTCTTCCTTTTAATCTGGAAAACTTAACGCTTGGCGCAGGATCCCAAAAAACGGGAGTCGGATTACCGTATCCGAATGGCTCGAAATATCGTAGAGTTTTTACAATATTCGGCGTAACGTCAAACATTGAAAAAGGTAAGTCGTAATAAAAAACACGCTCAAATATTTCAATAGGTTTTTTGCTAATTTCAGAATTTATGCCATTAATAAAACTAGCTAAATTTTTTTCGAAAAGGCTGATTCCCGCTGCCATTGCATGACCGCCGAAAGAGTATAATTTTTCTTTTTGCGTGGATATCGCCTCATGAATATTTACGCCCGCTATACTTCGAGCTGAACCCTTCAGACGACCGTCCTGTCCTTTTGTCAAAAGGATGGTCGGAAGATTGAAATATTCCGTCAACTTAGCCGCTGCGATCCCGTTGACCCCTTCGTCCCAACTTTCATCATATAGGATTATGATTTTGTATTTTCCAAAGTCATAACTCTGTAACTTTTTCATGGCAGATTCGACGATCTGTTTTTCTATAGTCTGCCTATCGCCGTTTTGCATGCTGAGTTCCCGAGCAATAAGCATTGCCTCTGTCGGGTCATCAGTGATCAATATTCTGATTGCGTTTTCAGCCGTAGATAATCTGCCCGCAGAATTGAGCCTGGGACCGATCTTAAACCCGATATCAACAGTTGATAACGCTTTTTGCGGAATCTCCGAGGCTTGCAAAAGCGCTTTTATTCCGACTTTTCCTAACCCCATCCTTATCAGCTCGATTCCATACTTGACAATAATGCGATTGTCATCGACAAGAGGAACGATATCGGCTACAGTGGACAAAGCACATATATCCAAATAGTTCTTTCCTTCATCATCACCGAATAATCCTCTTACAAGATAAAGTGCTACTCCTGCACCGCATAACGGGGTCAACGTTTCATCCAAACAAGGATCTACTACGATACAATCGGGTAATATTTCTCCCGGACGATGGTGATCGGTCACAATGATCTCCATTCCGAGTTGTTTGCAATATTCGACTTCTCTTACAGAAGTGATCCCACAGTCCACAGTGACGATAAGATCGGCTTTTTTCTCGGTTTTGATCTTCTTGATCGCTTCGCAGTGTAGACCATACCCTTCGTCCGAACGGACCGGAACGTAATAGTCACAGCAAATGTCTTTAGCGGAGAAAGCGCGCGTCAAGATAGATACAGCGCCAATGCCATCGCAATCGTAGTCCCCATAGAAGACGATCTTTTTCCCTGAATCTATACATTTTCTGACGATGTCGACAGCGAGTCTCATGCCTGAATAGGCAAAAGGATCCGTGAGATCGTTCAAAGTGCCGTACATATATTTTTCCGCGGATTTTATGTCAAAACCGCGTGATAATAAGAGTCTCGCGGCAAAGTCAGTCACCTTTAAAGACTTGGCATACTCATAGACCCTTTTTTCATCAAAATTGTTTTTCTGTACGATCTTCATTTCGAGCCTTCATATTTTTTCAAAAAAGCCCGCAATTCGTGCGGGCTTTTCGTAATAACAATGCTTTCTACGCAACAGCCTTTTTTAACTGTTTCGCCTTTTTGAATTTCCTGTTTTTGTAAGCGACCTTTATCTTTTCGCCCCAACCTTTGAAGATACCCCACATCGGTCCGGCAAGGAAAACAGATGAATAGAAACCACCGATCAAACCAAAGATAATCGGCAAAGCAAACGTCCTGATAGACGCCACGCCAAGCGCGGCCAACAATACGATGACGATCAAAGTCGTGAAAGTCGTAAACAATGTACGGGTGAGCGTAGCTCTAACCGACTTATTGATGACTAAGCCGATATCGAATTTTTCATGGCTCTTCTTATAAGGCTTGACGGTAGCTCTGATCTTGTCAAACACAATGATCGTGTTGTTGATAGAGTAAGCAACAATTGTGATAATAGCAGCGACGATCGTCGAGCCGATCTCCACATAGAATATGACGGTAAAGCACATCATGATCAAAATATCGTGGATCAAAGCAACGATAGCGGCAAGAGCCGAATACAAGTCGAATCGAATGACAATGTACACCAACATCAAAGCAAGCGCGACCGCTACGGAAATAAGCGCCGTGCGAAGTAAACGCATACTGGACGTATTACCGATCAAACTCGTCGTAGACTCGACTTCTACGGCTCCGGCATATTTGACGGCTACTTTTTCCGAAATATCGGACTTCACTTTGTCGTTGATGGTGTTCATCTCGGCGACCTTTTCATCGGTGCTATAATCGACGAGTTGTCCCCCTACCTTGACTGTATTCAAATAGCGTACGATGATCGCGCTGTCACCGGAAGACTGCACAACGGAAGCGGTCAAACCGTTCTCTTCCAACGCCTCGTTAATAAGAGCAAGGTTGTCGTTGTACTTGGATCCGCTGTTCATTCCGGGCTGTTTGAAGTCAACGGTCAGAAGAGTACCCCCCTGAAAGTCAACGCCGATATTAGCGAATTTATCATACGACGAGGTATTGAATTCGTAGCAAAGACCGCAGACGATCATGACGAGCACAACGACCAAAGGCACAATAAACAAAATCTTAGATTTGTCATAAATATCGAAGTTTTTGACGAAGTTCTTCACTTTCCCGAAAAATTTAGTCATTTGTCGCCTCCTTCGTCTTCAACCCATAAAACGCTTCGCTTTCATCGTTGAACGCTACGAAACTGTTGACGAACAATCTTGTCACAAGCAGTGACGTGAACATAGACAAGATGATACCGATAAGAAGCGTAATAGCGAAGCTCTTTATCGCAGACGATCCGAAGATGATCATAACGATCGAACCGAAAATCGTCGTCACGTTTGCGTCAACGATGGTGATCAAAGCACCTTTGAAGCCTGCTTGAACCGCACTCGGCACAAGTTTGTTTCCTATTGCCTTCTCTTCTTTAATTCTTTCGAAAATGATAATGTTCGCGTCCACCGCCATACCGATACTCAGTATGACGCCGGCGATACCGGTCAAAGTCAACTGTACCCATGGCACGATCGCAAGTGCCAAAATCAGCAATTCGACGTAAAAGACAAGAGCAAGAGAAGCACAGATACCCAACCCTCTGTAATAGAGGATCATAAACGCGATAATGACCAAAATACCGATAGACGCGGCAAGAAGGCTGCGACTGAGCGCTTCATCGCCAAGGGTCGGAGAGATGGTCTCAGTAGTAAGCAGCGTCAGTTTGACAGTACTGATACCCGCCTTGATACGAACGGCATATGCATTTGCGGAGGAATAATCGTAGTTCCCGGTGATGATCGCGTTACCGTCGGCGATGGCGGAGTTAACGCTCGGGTTCATAATAAGGACGTCGTCGATATATATACCGATTTTCTTACCGATGTTGTTGTTCGTCGCCTCATAAAAAGCGGATTTACCTTTGGAGTTAAACTCAAGCTTTATGACGTATTGTCCGTCGTTTACTGCAGCATAGCAGTCGCTTAAGTGTTCAGAACCGGTAATAAGTACGTTTCCATCGCTGTCGCGGAATTCCAAAGTCGCGGACTTCCCAATCAACTGCATCAGTTCTTCCACGTTGTCCACGTCGGGGACCTCGACTCTGATCTGGCTGTTTCCCTGTTTGGTCACAACCGCTTCCGTATACCCCTTGCCGAAAAGGATATCTTCCAGATTGGCTATTGCACCCTCGATTTCATCAGAAGACGCGTCCTCTCCGGTCGCTTGCACTTTCGCGGCATATTCGGCGTACATTCCGCCCTTTAAGTCAAGACCTTGCGATATAGCATACGGCACCCAATAATAATCATAATTCGAGTCGCCGATAGGTATGGACTCCTTTCCGTTCCAGGGTATCATCATCGCCGCCAATCCGAGGATCAGTATGATGAGGATGGAAAGAACAATAATTGCTGCTTTCTTACTCACTTGGTTTGCCTCCGTGTGTTTGTCGAATAACTTCCAATCAAACTTTTACGTCAAATTACGGCGTAGTATACAGTTTGACTTATACATTATACCGATATCTTACAAAGAAGTCAACTTAATTTAATTACTATTAATAATTTTATAGGCGAAAATAAAGAAATCAATAAATAAAAATCAATTTTTGCCTTTCTTTTCCAATGCTGCGACGGCAAGACTGAGTTCCAACCGCTTTTTGGTCAACTCGCACCCCATTTCGTATTGGCCGTCGATCGATCCGGTGAAGTTATACGCGTTCGCAGCACAACCGCCTCCGCAATAATATTTGGCAAAACACTTTTTACAATGCTCCTTCGCCAAGACGCAGTTTTTAGCAAAGGTATCTCGGATCGATTGCTTTTGGATACCGGAAAAGACGTTGCCGATCAAAAAGTCCGGCAGTCCCGCGAATTGGTGACAAGGATAAATATCCCCTGTCGGAGTCACGGCAAGATATTCCGTCCCCGCGCCGCAACCGGTCAAACGCTTATTGGGACAAGGTCCATGCTCAAGATCCAACATAAAATGGAAAAAATTGAACCATCTCCCATCTTTTCTTCGAGTGATATACTCTTCGGTAAAACGATCGTATTCGGCAAGGATCTTATCCAAGTGTTCTTTTTTCAGAGCCAACGGATGCTCTTCGGGCAAAACGACCGGCTCGACGGAGATCTGATCGAATCCGGCGTCATTCAAAGCAAGAATGTCTTCGGAAAAATCGAGATTTTTTGCCGTAAAAGTCCCTCGGACATAATACTTTTTATCCCCTCTTGCCTTGCGCATTTTAAGTGCATTCTGCAAAATAACGTCGTATGCATCCTTACCGTTTCTGGTGTGACGCACGGCATTATGCACTGTCTTTCTGCCGTCTATGCTCAATACGACGTTCTCCATCTCCTCATTGAGGTACTCCACAGTCTTATCGTCGAGCAATAGGCAATTCGTCGTCATCGTAAACGCAAATCTTTTGCCGAATTTTTCTCCCTGCTCTCTTGCGTAACCGACGATCTCCTTTACGGGTCCCATATTCATCAATGGTTCGCCGCCAAAGAAGTCGACTTCGAGATTTTTTCGCTTGCCGGAGTGCTCAATCAAAAAGTCGATTGCTTTTTTACCCACTTCTGCGGACATATAGTCGCGAGCGGTATGATAGGTCCCTCCACCGGCAAAACAATACTCACACGCGAGATTGCAGTCGTGGCAAATGTGCAGACAAAGAGCTTTGACTTCATCCGCCGACTTTGAGAACTCCTTAATAATCGGTTCCGCATTCAGCGAGCCGTCTTTTTCCAGTTCGTCAAATTCTTCCGACAGTTCCCGTCGGTCTTCTTCGGACAACAAAAAATACGCCTCCTCTTCCTGCGGGGTCAAAGTGGCGTAACGCTTTTTTGCAAATAAATATGCCGCGTAGTCTATTACGGAAAGACTCGCACTCTCTACGTCCCAAAGGAGATAATACGGTTTTCCTTCGTGGACGTATCGGAACGGATGAACCATTTTATAAAACTATTCGGGCTTTTTGACGATGGTGTTGATCTTTTCTTCCTGTTTGCAGGATTGATTGCCTACGGTGCAACTGGTTTTGCAAGCAGATTGGCAGCTGGATTGGCATTCGCCGCATCCCGTCTCGTGATTTTTGCAAAGTGCTTTTTTATAAACTTGTTCGATATGTTTCATAAAAACCTATCCTCCGTTTGTATTTCTTCATTTATTATACATAAACTTTGACAATAACGCAAGTCTTTTTATCCTGCACTATGACATATTCTGAAAAATGTCGAATAGAATAGCCGATGGAGGTAGCATGAAAAAACTCAGCTTCAATAAAAACTTTTTATTCGATTTGATTCGTAGCGCGATCATTGCCGTTTTGATCTCACTTGCGCTGGTCTTGGTATTTGCTTTGATCGTCAATTTGACTGAAGTTCCGGACGTACTGATCGCCCCGGTCAATCAAGTGATCAAGATCCTCAGTGTACTTGTAGGTTGCTTGATCGGCATAAAAGAAAAACGCCGGGGCGCCTTCAAAGGAGCCATCGTCGGACTGTCCTATACGCTGTTGTCTATCTTGATCTTCGGACTGATTTCCAATAGCGTTCGTTTTAACGCAATGAGCCTTATCGACGTTGCTCTCGGTATAGTGATTGGCGCGATCAGCGGCGTCATCGCCGTCAACGTGGGTAAAAAGTCACTTTCTCGCGTACAAAAGTAAAAGGAGCCGTTAGGCTCCTTTACATTGATTTTTTTGATGAAAACTACATTTTGGAACGGATCGCGTTCTTGACGATCACGACCAGAGTCGGATTTTCTTCCGTCCCGACGTTGAGAGTATAGTTTTCGGTAGCAGCGTCATATTCCACGATTGTGCCGATAAACCCACCGATAGTCATGATCTTATCGCCGATCTGAATGCTGTTCATCATATCCTGCATCTTCTTCTTTTGCTTCCTCTGCGGGACGATCGTCATCACGATCATCAGAATAAAGAAGACGCCGAGGATCACGGGCATGAGCCACTGAGAAGTATCGATTGCCAAAAAATTTACCATAATTATTCTCCTGATAATTGGATTTTATATAATCATACAATAAAAAACAGAGTTTCGCAAGTATTATTGCCCAACAAAATTTTTTATTTTACTTTATACCGTGAAATAAATTCATCACGGAAGTCCAAAGTTCTGTCCTCTCGTATTGCCTGTTTTAATTGATCGGTCAATCTGTGCAAGAATCGTATGTTGTGGATAGACAGGAGTCTTCCGCCAAATATTTCGTCGCAATTGATCAAATGTCTCACGTACGCTTTTGTGTAATGGCGACAGGTATAGCAGTCGCATCCTTCTTCAATAGGCGTGAAGTCCTCTTTGAATTCGGCATTCCTGATCGTGACGTCCCCTTTCATCGTCATAGCCGTCCCATGCCTTGCAATACGGGTGGGCAAAACGCAATCGAACATATCCACGCCGCGCACGACGCCTTCGACAATACAGTCGGCGCTACCCACGCCCATGAGATATCTAGGCATCTCAGTGGGATAATACGGGCGCATCGCGTCCAACATCCGATACATTACCGGTTTTTCTTCGCCGACGCTCAATCCTCCGATGGCAATGCCGCATCGCGCAAATTGAGCGGTATGTTTTGCACTCTCTATCCGAAGGTCCTCGTACACGTTCCCTTGAATAATGGGAAAAAGCAATTGGTTTTCCGCACCTTCAGCCGCCGCGCAGCTTCTTTCCAACCACTTAAAAGTCCTTATCATAGCGTCCTTGGATTTTTCATAACTGACGTTGGCTGCAGTGCATTCGTCAAACGCCATCATTATGTCGCTCCCAAGAGCCCGTTGGATCTCAATCGATTTTTCGGGCGTTAAAAAATGCTTGCTGCCGTCACGGAAGCTGTTGAAATGCACCCCGTCGTCCGTCACTTTCCGCAAAGTTGATAAAGAAAACACCTGAAAACCGCCGCTGTCTGTCAAAATAGGCTTGTGCCAATTCATAAACGTATGCAGTCCGCCTGCGGATTTGATCAATTCATGCCCCGGTCGAAGATACAAATGATATGTATTGCTCAGCAATATCTGGCTCCCGGCTTCGGCTACCTCTTCCGGAGAGAGAGATTTGACCGTCGCCATCGTACCGACGGGCATAAAAACAGGTGTTTCTATAACGCCATGCGGCGTCGTAAACCGCCCTATTCTGGCGCCGGACTGCTTGCATACTTTGACTATCTCATACTTGAACATCTTCTTTCTCCTTGTCACAGTAACAACATAGCGTCGCCGAAACTGAAAAATCTGTATCGTTCTTTTACCGCGTGTTCGTACAATTCCATGACTTTTTCTCGCGTCAAAAAAGCACTGACCAACATGATAAGCGTTGATTCCGGCAGATGAAAATTGGTGATCAATCCTTTTACTACCTTAAAGCTATAGGAGGGATAAATAAAAATATCCGTATTGCCTTTACTGGCTTGCACCGTCCCGTCTTCTTTTGCCGCTGACTCCAACACTCTGACCGATGTCGTCCCTACGGCAATGACTCTTCTACCCTCTTTGACCGCTCGATTGATCTTCTCTGCCGCCTCTTCGGATATCTCGTAGTACTCCGTATGCATTTTATGATCGAGAATGTTTTCTTCCTTTACCGGACGAAAAGTCCCCAGTCCGACGTGTAGCAACACTTCCACCCGCTCCACGCCTTTATCCGATAGCCTTTGAAGCAATTCTTCGGTAAAATGCAGACCCGCTGTGGGCGCAGCGCTGGATCCCTCCACTTTGGAGTATACGGTCTGATACCGCTCGGCATCGGCAAGTTTTTCGGTTATGTAAGGAGGAAGCGGGACTTCACCGACTCTGGAGAGTATATCTTCGAAGACGCCGTCAAACGAAAAAGTAACCTCTCTTACTCCGTCGTCCAGGATGCTGTCGACAGTCAGACTTAACTCTTCGTTGACGACGATCGCCGAGCCGATTTTGGCTTTTCTCGCAGGTTTTAAGAGAACCTCCCAAGTTCGTAAACTCTTTCTTTTTAACAGGAAAATTTCATATTTACGACCTTTTTCATCATATCCGAACAATCTTGCATTTATAACGCGGGTGTTGTTTACGACAAGCAGATCGCCTTCTTGCAATATATCGACAAGATCATGAAAGATCCTGTCCTCATATCTATCTGTTTTTTTGTCGTAATACAAAAGACGGGACGAATCTCGCGGATAGATGGGCGTTTGCGCGATCAATTCCGCCGGCAGGTCGTAAAAAAAGTCTTTTTTCTTCAGTTCTTGCATAGTCTTCCTATTTGTTCACGCTACCGGGATACGGCACCCCAAGATGATTGTAAGCGTTGATCGTGCATATCCGTCCGCGCGGCGTCCTTGCAATAAATCCGAGCTGTATCAAGAAGGGTTCGTAGACGTCTTCGATCGTATTGGTCTCTTCGCCGCTTGCCGCCGCAAGAGTTTCCAACCCGACAGGACCGCCGTTAAACTTTTCGATGATCGTATGCAAGATCAAACTATCCGTCTTATCCAGACCGAGTTCGTCCACTTCCAGACTGTTCAATGCGGATTTTGCTATTTCGTGAGTGATGATTTTGCTATCGGCAAACTCGGCGAAGTCCCTGACCCTCTTCAAAAGTCGATTGGCGATACGAGGCGTCCCTCTGGACCTCTTTGCTATCTCTTCCGTCGCAGCGGGTTCGATATCGATATTGAGGATGCCGGCAGAGCGATTGATGATGATCGCCAATTCCTCCGGCGTATACAGTTCCAACCGGCAGACCACGCCGAAACGATCGCGTAGTGGCGCTCCAAGCATACCCGCTTTGGTCGTGGCACCGACCAGCGTAAACTTGGACAACGGGATCCTCATCGTCCTGGCGGAAGGCCCCTTACCCAAGACCATATCCAGCATAAAGTCTTCCATCGCCGGATACAATATCTCTTCGACGCTGTGGTTTAATCTGTGAATCTCGTCCACAAAAAGGATATCTCCGTCCCGTAAGTTGGTCAGGATCGCGGCAAGGTCCATCGCTCGCGCTATTGCCGGTCCGCTTGTTATTTTAATGTCGCCATGCATCTCGTTGGCGATGATGTGAGACAATGTGGTCTTACCCAGTCCCGGCGGACCGTATAAAAGAACGTGGTCAAGACTTTCTCCGCGTTTTTTTGCAGAGTGCATAAAGACCTTTAAGTTTGCCTTGACTTTTTCTTGCCCAACGTACTCGTCGATCTCTTTCGGGCGGAGTAAGTTTTCGTTATCGTCGTTCTCCAGCTTGACCGAAGATATCAACCGTTCTTCGTCTTCCATAATTCCCCCTATCTGTTTTTAAGTATGTAGACGAGCATTTCTTCCGCGGTATTACAGTGCGGCTTCGCCTGTCTGACCGCTTCCAATGCCTCCTCTTGCTTCAGTCCCAAGCCTCGTAAAGCGATGATGACGTCGGCGGAGTCCTTGTCGATTTCTTCCTCTTTCGTCGATACTCCGATGCCCGTCGGTATGGATTCCATCAATTCCGCACTTCCTGCGTCGATCTTTTCTTTCAGTTCGAGAACGATCCTTTCGGCGGTCTTCTTTCCTATCCCTTTGACCTTAGAAAGCCGCTTTACATCAGAAGACATAATGGCTATCATCAAGTCGTTCAGCTCTATTCCGGACAAAATACCGATCGCCGCTTTAGGTCCGATCCCATTGACCGAAAGGAGCTTCAGAAACATATTCTTCTCTTCTTTCGTGTAAAAACCGTACAAAGTCACGTCGTCTTCACTGACCTTAAGATAGGTATAAAGACAAATGTAGGGCGTCCCATTTTGGATTTTTACGACCGTATTTCCGCTGACCGTTACTTCATAGCCGAGACCATTACATTCCATAATGACGGTATTTTCATCGATGATGATCGCCTCGCCCTTAATGTAGCCTATCATATCTCCTCCTTATATCCCAAAAAGTCCCGCCAAACGATTCGTTTGTGCGTGTGTAAGCGCGACGGCGAGCGCGTCCGCCGCGTCGTCCGGTTTAGGAATGGACTTCAAATTCAAGTACGTCGTCACCATTTGTTGGATCTGCTTTTTGTCCGCTCGCCCATACCCCGTCATCGCCTGCTTGATCTGCAAAGGCGTATATTCGTACAAGTTTTTTACCTTTCCGTAGACGGTGAGGAGGATCGCGCCTCGAGCCTCGGCGACTAAGATCGCCGTCTTCTGATTGTTTTGAAAAAACAATTCTTCGATCGCCACTGCGTCGGGATGATACTTTTCTATCAACTGATCGAATCCTTCCGCGATTTTTGCCAAACGCTTTGGCAAAGAGTCCTCTTTGGGTGTAAGGATAACGCCGTATTCAACCGCTTTGTTCCTTCCGTTGATGGTCTCGATAACGCCGAATCCTACCGTGGCGTACCCAGGGTCAATTCCTAAAATAATCATAAATATATCATACTAAATAATAAAAAAATAGTCAATCTCTACGACTGACTAAAATACAACGAATCCGACAGACAAACCGCTAACGTATGCTATCGTAAACCGCGGCTCTTATCGGCGCATATTTGATCGGGTCTCTCGAATGGATCGCGTCGTCAAGCGATACCCTGTATACGATTTTTCCCGTGCCGTCCAGTACGATGATCGTATCGGCAAGTTGGATCGCTTCTTCCACGTCGTGGGTGACAAAGACAGTCGTCGGTTCGGTTTTGGAATATAGATCGTAAAAGACGTCTATCAGGCGTTTTTTCAAAGATATATCCAAACCCTTGAACGGTTCGTCCAGCAATAAAAGATCGCTTTCATAAGCAAACGCTCTTGCCAAAGACACTCTTTGCGCCATTCCCCCGGAAAGAGTATCGGGATAGGCATTCTTTTCCGCAAAAAGACCAACGTCTTTCAATATTCGATCGACTTTATCCCATCTCTCTTTTTTGTCACGATATCGTTTTTTCAGGACCAACTCTATATTTTTCCCAACCGTCAGATGCGGAAAAAGGGTCGGATCCTGATAGACGTACCCTATCCGATTTTCTTTACGCTCAATTCTTCCCTCATACGGCACAGTCCCGACAATGCAGTTTAAGAGTGTCGTCTTGCCGCATCCGGACGGACCCAAAATACAAGTTATTTTCCTTTCCTCGATCTCGATGGAAAAATCAAGTAATACCGGCTTTTCTCCGTAGCGAACGGTTAAGTCTTTTACGATCACTTTTCCCACCTCACGAAGAATTTTTTCATACCCGCGACTATGATCTCGAGTGCGAAACTGAGAACGATCGCCATCGTCGTCCATGCCAGCAGATAGCTCATCTCAAAAGTTGCGTTCGCTACCTGTATGGCTCCGCCCACACTTTTTGAGACCAGAGTCAATATCTCCGCCGCAATCACTACTTTTAGCGTAAGCGATATCGTCGAGCGAGAGATGTCGAACATAAAAGGAAGAATCGAACAAAAATAGGCGTGAAATAGGATCCTCGATCGACTCACCTGATAGGTCCGCGCCATTGACAGAAGATTCTTATCCACCCCCCTGAGCGCGCTTGAAAAAGCGGAATACAGGATAGGAAGAGCGATCAGGACCCCGACTACGACCGTCATCGTGCGAGCTTGCATAAAGGCGTACGCAATGAGAATAACAGCGACCGTAGGCGCCGCGCGCAGGACGGCTACGACGGTATCGAATATTTTTGATAGAGCCTGCACTTTGATTGCCGCCAAAGCCAAACTGTATGCCGGGATAAACGACAAAGCAAAAGCTAAACACGTCCGTCCCAAAGAAGAAAAAACGCTTGTCCAAAAGTTTTGTTCACCGAACAACAAAAAAAACCGCTCGAAAACGTCGCTCGGCATAGGTAATAGCAGCGGTTTGTTTTTTACGGCTGCGAGTATCGCCCACATGCCTATGATTACAGCCAAAGCAAGAAGTGGATAGAGGACGTTCTTGACGGCGCCCGCTATCCATTCCCGCTTTTCTTTCTTCGACTTCACCCTACGTTAAAACAGTGCGACTTTTGTCCAGTCGATCGCATTCCCTTGCGAGTCTTTCGGCATGATCGTCTGTAAAAACGTCACGATTTCCGTCTTTTTTGTTTCGGTCAAAACTTGTACGTCGATTGCACAACGGGCTATACTCGGCTCCGGGAAAACCGCACTTTCATAAAGGTTCGCTTTTGCATATTCCGTTACGCTTGCCGCGTTGTTGATCGCCCATTCTTTACTCGCTTGCAGCGCCGTGAAGAGTTCTTTCATAAAGGCTTCGTTGTCGGATAAACTCTTTTTGACAAACAGCCCCGCCTGAGGATAAGTTTCTTTTCCGCTCAAAGCAGTATAAGCCGTCTGCATGTTCATTTCCGCATTGAGTTTCAGCGCGCCTTTGAATGCAGTCGCCGCAGGTTCGCCTACGACCGCAAAGTCGGCTTGTCCGCCGACAAGAAGCGTCCTTGCCGCGTTCCCATCCGCGACGTATTTGACCAAAACTTCGCTATTCTCCGCATTAGGTGTCCCTTCCTCGATCATTTTGATACCGTTACCGTTCATCACATAACGGAAGACCAGCCCGGGCACCGCCGCTTTCCCGATACAAGCGATCGTCTTGCCTTTGATTTCGTCGATGGTGATCTCTCCAGCCGTCTCCTTTTTGCCGACCATAAACAAACTCCCGTCTACGGCGACGCTGACCAGTTTGTAGTCCGCGCCTTGACGAATGTGATTGGCTCCGGCATTGATGGGCATGATCACAATATCGGACTTCTCCGCGGACATCTCCACAGCTATGTTGGAAGGACTTACCACTTCATACGTCATATTCTTACCGCCGATCGTCTTGTTGTCGGTGACCAGTCTCAGCATCGCCAGCGCGGGAGTCCCTTCCGGCGCGGAAAAACGCAAGGTCTGCGTTTCTTCCTGCGATCCCTGATCGCCGCATGCGGTCAGGACAAGACATACCGCCGTCAGAGCGACGACCACAAGCAATAGTACGCTAAAAAATCTTTTTTTCATGTTATGCCTCCTCAATATCGATCGTGTTCAGTACCGATTTTACGTTTACGTCGTTCAGTCTGCCGATCTTCCCGGTCAATGCGCTCACGCGCTCGGTCGACCCCTTTACGATCAGACTGATTACGTTCAGTTTATTTTCCGGCATAGGTATCCCCATACGCCCCATGATGATGTCGGAAAAGTCCGACAATAACGCTTGCAGTTCTGCCACCGCCGAGCGATTCGTCACCACGATCCCGACTACGCCGATCCTCTTCATAGTATTTACCTCCGAAATAAAAGAAAACTCCGACGTGATCGGAGTCTTGACATAATCGCAAAAATATGAAATAGACTTCATCTCCGACGCGTCATCGATTTCAGAATACTTACGTATTATAAATAAAAAAATTGTCGATGTCAACCGAAATAGATCAATCGCTCGCTTTTTTGGTCGAAGACTTTTATCCCGTCTCCCGTTTTGACGACGACGACTTCCTTGTTCAGAAAAATATCGCTCAGCAGTTTTTCCTGACTTAAATAGGACTTTTTACCGAATGCTTCAATATAAATACCGTTTTTGTCCGTAAAAAGGACCGTTCCTTCCCGCTCGGCTTCGGGTAAGAACTTTTCCACCGTCATTAGATCAGTCGGGTTCTCTTTGATCTCCGCATAAGTCCCTTGTCGGATCGGAATACCGTAGTTCAAAAATACGATCTTCTTCCCCCCTAACGCCTCGCACTCCGACGCTCTGTCCGTCGCATATAGTACGATCGAATTATCCGCCAGCCTTTCCACAAGTGGTTTTATCTGTAAAAACAATGCGTCTCTATCCGTCGCGTCTTTGATTACGTCGTCGATCAGATATACGTCCGCTTTCCGTAAAAACGCCCTTGCATACCCCAATAGAACTCTCTTTTCTTTCGTGAGTTTGTTGACGGGAGTATTCAGATCTTCCGGTTTGAACCCTACGATCTCGGTCGCGGCTTCGATCGCTTGCGCCATATCCATTTCCGTCGTTTTTCTCACTTTCAGCGGATATTGCAGATTATACAATGCTGTCTTTCGCTCAAAAAAACCACCGTCTTCATAGATCAGGCAGACGTTCCTGTCTCTCAAACGAAGCTGCTCCGACGGCGTCTCATCAAAATATACTTCCCCGGAGATCGGCTTGATCAACCCGGCTATCGCTTTCAAAAGAGAAGTCTTTCCGCTCTCTTCCGCTCCGAGAATACAGGTCACGCCTTTTTCCGCAAAAAAAGTCAAGTCCGATACGGCTAGCGCACCGTATCGGTACTTGACGTTTAGATTTTTGACGGTCAGCCTTTTCATTCTTACGTTGTTATTCTTCTCCTTGCGATATTGTTGCCGTATTGTCGATAGGCTTATCTTCCGTTTTTAAGACCAATCCCGTAAAGGTCTTCGAGAGCATCAAAAGGATCCCGGCGATGATCGCAAGCGCAGCGTCCGGCAGAACGTAAGCCGCATTATACGCGATGCTATACAAATATGGCGAGGTCATATTCCAATCGCCGGCATAAACGCCGAAAGCGAATGCGCCGGATAAGAAGTGTGCCAAAAGTCTCGCGAATGCGGCGACAATCGCACCTACCGCAAAACTCAACTTCGGATCCCATTCACGCTTTTGATCGCGCATCAATCCGACGAGTCCCACTCCGGCAAAAGCCACCGGATAGTCCAGTAAGAACTGTGCCGGATGCAATATCCACGGATCCTGGATCGCTTGCAATACACCGTACAACACGCCGACCAACACGCCCTTTTTCGTCCCGAACATATAAGAGTATAGCATGATCGGCAGCAGGGACGCAAGAGTGATCCCTCCCCCCATCGGCATTCTGATGATACGAATGTACGACAAAGCAAACGCAAGCGCAAGGGTGATCCCGGCGTATGTCAATGACTTGGTATCGAACTTCAGTTTTCTTCTATCGAGGAAAGTAAGCCCTCCGATGACTAAAATGAGGACCACCGAAGTTATCCACAAAGCTACGGAGTTTACGTTCTCTTGGTCTATCCAGTTAAATTCACTCGCCTCTCCCGATGCATAGTAGACCGAAAGACACACGATCACCGCGACCAATGCGCCGCCGGACAGAGCATAAGATAGGATTCGGACGATCTTATTGGGGACAAAGACCGCGATCAATGCCGATGCGATCAAAACGATAGCAAGAGTGATCATCGGGTACAAAATCAAAGCATTGACGCCGCCGTCTTCGTTGTTTTCTATGCCTTTCAGCACGGCGAACAAAACAATAGCGGTAGCGACGTACAAAGTCCCCAAGATGGCAAACACTTTGTTGATCACTTTGCTCTTGTCTTTCATCGTAAGAGACAGTACGACGAAACATATCAACAATGCGAAGAATATCCACAGCATCACCGATATTGCAGTCGTGGTTGTACTTTTGAAGTTGAAAAAGTATTGTTCAAACTTAGAAGCACTTAACATAAAAACCTCCTTTAATGAAAAAAACTACCGCTTGCACGGTAGGAAAAAATCAAAATCCCTGCGCAAGCATTACCTTACAGGTTCAGCGGGTATGATCTCAGCCTTTCGGCACCCCGTTTGTTTTCTGTTCGACCCTATTATACGTCGTGTTTTTGTCAATGTCAATTATTGGCAATAAGTTTTTACTCATAATTGATTCGACTATCACTTCAATCTATCCGATACTAAGCTTCTTGAACCTTGCTGTCAAGTTTACAACAACAAGTCGCTCGACACAGCCTCTCCCTTCCCCCTTGCGGAGAGATGTGATTTCCGGGTCACAAATACGGAAGACGAGACCGCATCGTCTCTTATCCGATGAGTAAAAGAAAGAGAGTCGCACGGCTCTCTTTCTAATTGCTTAGTCAATTCTATAAGCTTTATTTTCTGTTTAAATTTTTGGTTGTCAAGAGTAGAGAGCATATTCTCCTCCAAAGTACAAGAAAAAAGCACGGTTTCCCGTGCCTTTCTATCTGTTTACTATGAGATTTACTATCGTGATGATGATCGCCGCAACGCTCATTGACATAGATATCCATAACGCTACAGTCATAATCTCTCTCCACGAAAAAAGCACCCGAAGGTGCCTTTTCTATTGACTACTTTTATTTGTCCGAATTAAGCCTTCCCTTCTTTTTCAATTAGGAAGTCTATAATCTCCATTGTTTCGTCGTAAGACGCTCTATGGGCATTCCCTTCTGCATCTTCTAAAACATATTCCGGTAGTCCGTAGCAACCTGCCGGTCTGTTAAAGATGGGGTCGTAGATGTTATATCCTTTCCATTTATGGTCCCTTTTTATATAATCGACCGCTCCTTTCTCTTGCATAATCTTTTCTACCGTGTCTTTCATCTCTCCCTTCTCCTCATTGTCTTATTCGCCACTCTCTCATCAATGTCGGCTTTTGTCAGATCGGCAATATGCAAGTGGTTCGTTTTGGAAAGATATTTCTTTATCCCACTTTCGCTTTCTATTGCTTTATTATTCTGCGGATCGTATAACCGGATTTTACCGTCTATATTCTCTGCAACAATAATGTGTTTGTCTGAACGACTTTTCCAATTAAAGTTGAGAGCTACGATACTTCCATTATAGCATCTTTTCTTCAAATAATCAAAGTCCGATACACCGTTTTCCTTTTTTTCAAAAACTATTGGCTTCTCTAAACTCTTTTTGTAGAATTTCAGCGGGTCTACCGCATACTCTTCCATTGCTTTATTGTTTTCAATGAAAGGAAGTGCCTCAACGTCATACCCTCTACGCCTTGCTATATACGTGGCAACACATATTTGACAATTCCGCTTGTACGCATCGTTTGTTCCGTATTTCGGGTTTACACTTCCACGGTCTGCTTCCTCATGTGTCATACCTTCTTCTCTGCGTTTTACGCCATCGATGTAGCCGGGACAAGGCGGTAAAGGGGTATGATGTCCCAACGGCTTCTGTCGATTAAAAAATTGTTTATCCTTCCTTTTTCCGTGGGTGAGTCCGTCTTCTACGGTTTCCTTCGCAAAACGCCCGCTCCTGAACATCTTTTCCTTTGATCCGGTCGTGCCGTTCCCGTCGGTAAACTTGCCGTCATCGTCTCTCGGGTGTTTGCTTTCGTCCCACATACTATCGTTTTCCCCTCTTGATTATTTTTTCTGTCGTTTCCGGTTTGTTTTTTATCCACAAACCGTCTTTTCCAAAATATCCGGAGTTTATCTCTGTTCGCTCAATAAGATCAGCTTTATCGGGAGAAAGCATTTTCCCAACATGTTCTCTTACATAGGTTTTTTTCGTTTCGTAACTATACGAAACACGACCATCGTCTAAGAGCGAGTGCTTGAACGTCCCTTTGACATAACCTCGAACTGTATCGTTATTGAGCACACTTTGAAAACGATCTACTCTTGCCTTCTGCTGTTCCGAATATCTATTTTCCGGTTTCTTAAACGCCGTAAAGCGCCTGTTACTTCCTTCCCCGTCCGCGTACTCTCCGCTCGCGTCTCCGTTCCCTGCCGGGACGTACTCTTGTATTCCCCAAGATGATGGTTTTGTCGGCATAATTCCCTCCTATGTAAACAAGGTGACCGCCTCGGTCTCCCTGTCCCCTGTCAAGTAGTATCTTGTGTCAATAGGTTCGTTGCTCTCTACGGGCGTGGTTTTGATACGGCATAACGTAAAGGGCGGTATGATGTTGAGCGAAGCAGGGACGTCTGCGACGATGCCCGTATCGAGGCTTTCGTCAAGCGGCGCGTCGTCGTACAGATCGCGCTTGAATGCGACGTCATCCGTCCAAGCCCCATTGATCTTAAACGCGATTGAATAGTTGACTTTCACTTAGTACCTCCCTGTCAGACGAGAGCGATTGAACGCGCCTCCGGCTCTTTCGCGGACCATACCCGCCTCCAGGCTCTGCGTATACAATTCGACGCTCTTTCTTCGCGCTTCCGCGCCTAATGAGACGGCTTTTTGGGCAAGGCTAATAACTCCCGCTACCGGGTTAATTAAAAAGGCGATCATCTTGTCGATTTTCTCCTCGAGACGTCCGATGCGGTCCTCCCGGACCTCCTCGTGTGATTCTTCGTGGACCTCTTCAATGTGCTTGTCTTCGCCCTCGGCTTCGTCTACGCGATCGTCTGTGGACTGGTTGTCTTCGTCGTCATCGTCTGCGAGGTCGTCCCCTACGGCTTCGTCCACTCTGTCTTTCTCGGTCTGACTGTCCTTGCCCTCGGCTTCGATCTTGTCCTCCGCTCGTTTGACGTCGTCGATTACGTCGCCGTCGTCGTCACGGTCTGCGGTGTCCTTAAGGTCCTTGATGAAGTCTTCAGCCTCTTCGTCGGACACGCCCCACTTCCGCAAGAGGGCTTTCGTCTTCTTGTACAGTTTTTCTTCGTTCATTGCTTAACCTCCCGAACGTGATTTTTGGTATGAAAAAAGGCGACTCTCGCCGCCTTCATTTCGTTACTTTTATTGCTCTATACCACAAAAAGGGTATTAAAAAAGCACGGTTTCCCGTGCCTTTCGTTATAATTATCTTCTATTCCGGTTTTGCGATCTGTCCGTATTTTTTCCTTAAATCTAAGACGATTTCTATCAATTCTTTGTATTTATGGTACTTTTCTCCGCTGTCTTCATCCCACATACCAAAAGTATCGAGATCGTTCTTTTTCACAAAGTCAATAATGGCATCGGCAATCCTTTTGTCATTCTTCCCAACGGAAATAAAGTAGCCCACATCGTCAATCGTCCCGACCTGCGCCATTAGCTTTTCAAAGTCCTTTTGCCATTGCTCCATTTCTATATCCTCACTTTGTCCAATATGGTATAAGGGAAGCCTTCTTCGTTCCTTATCTCAACGATATAGCGATGAGACCAAGTGAATACTGCAGTTATCGCCGATCCTTCTTGTTGAAGCTGTTTCCTCACCGCGCCGATTTTTAAATGTACGGGCGAGAACGTGACGGAATAATCTCTCTTCGTTATCGATTCGTTATCTTTCTTAGCAAAACGACCAGTTGTGAACTCTTTTCCCGCTGACGAACTTTCGTCGATCCCGTCGGTAAACTTCCCGCCTTTATCTCTTGGGTGCTTGCTCTCGTCCCACCTCATATTGTACCTCGCTTCGCCAAGCGTGTCAATCATGACAATCGTCTTGTTATCTGTTCTTCTTATACGCGTCCAGTAGTCGGACGTACTTCTTGTCGATGAGTTCCTCCCCGTCGAAGACCCGGCATCGGTCCGGGTAGTACGCGACTTTATGGTCCTTGCTGTACTTTATGTACTCCTGATACCACGCCTTGGCTTCTTGCGCGTACGCGCTCGCCGCCTTTTTGTCAATGCTCTTGAGCCCGACTGAAAGGGCTCTCCTCTCTCGGACTTCACGCTCCATGGCCCTCTGTACGTCATTGATCTCGCGGTACTTGCGAACGATCTTTTCCGATACTTCATACGGCTTGTTTCCCTTCCTGTAAGAGGGCAATGAAAGCCGGGAAAAAACTTATGGAAGTAAGAATTCGTTTTTATATAAAAAAGCACCTACGCGGTGCTTGAGTAAATGGTGACAAGCAATAAAAAATCCCCGGAAAAACCGGGGACCCTTTATTGATTCATAAGATTAGATCACGAACTTCTCGCTCTTTTCCTTTTTCGCATTCAGTTCGGCCTTTTTCGCTTCATATCCTTCTCTTCCGAGGAGAGCATAAGTTGCGTTCTTTCCCTCTTCGACGCCGGGTTGATTAAAGGTGTCGATATGGAGAAGAGCCCCGGTATATGCCGTCTGAAGCATAAAGAACATCATCAACTGTCCGATCGTATAGGCATTGACTTCCGGGAGCATGATGCGATTATTGAGTCTGCCCTTGACAGTCAGTGCATACTCTGTCGCATTCATTTCAGCGGTGATCAATTCGTTCATTGTGTGTCCGCACAAGAAGTTGACCGACGGGATATC
>JAFVAC010000029.1 GCA_017476265.1 Clostridia bacterium | reverse complement strand
GACTTCTTTTCGATAGGCGTCTACACCGATGAGAGTGATCACTTTGTCAAAAGGTCCTTCGGTATAGAGTTGCACTTGACTATGTTGATCGGTCACGCCGAGCGCCTTGACCGGCGTTTGCCCCACGTTGACGGTCTTGCCATCTAAGTCTACCGCCTTACCGAGACTTTCGCCCCAAAGCTGCGCATACCAATCCGCCATAAGCTTCAGGCTGTCGGCGTACGGCATCATGACGGAGATATTGCAACCCTTTTCCATAGCAATATACTGGAGCAGAGCCGCCATCAGAGCAGGGTTCTTCGACGCGTCTGCATTGTGGCATTTTTTATCCATAAAGGCAGCGCCTTTCAGCATCGATTTGATGTCGATACCGAGTACCGCCGCGGGCAAGAGTCCCACCGGACACAACTCGGAAAACCGCCCTCCGACTCCATCGGGAATAAAGAAGGTCTTCAGTCCGTCTTTCTTGGCAATTTTGATGAGGTTGCCCTTCGTCTCGCTGGTCGTTGCGATCATATGAGCGGCGGCGTCCGAGCCCAATTCTCTTTTTAGGATGTCGTTAATGATGAGGTATTGGCTCATAGTCTCGCTGGTGGAGCCGCTCTTCGTGATGACGTTAAACATCGTCTTCTTCACATCGATGACGTCAAGGAGAGCCGCCATTCTTTCCGGATCCACGTTGTCTTCGACGTAGAATTTGGGTGCCTTACGCTTGCTTTTCGGAAGCTCATTGTGGTGCAGATGGCACAGAGCCTGAAAGACCGCCATAGGACCGAGCGCCGAGCCGCCGATCCCGAGCACGACAAAATAATCGTATTTTTTGCGGATGTCCTTAGCGGTAACGATGATATCTTCGACGACTTCTTTTTGATTGTAGGCGAGTTCGGTCCAACCCATCATATTTTGTCCTCTGCCGCTCTTGACTTCTTCAAAGGCCTTCTTTGCTGCAGCCTTTTTCGCTTTAAGTTCGGCTTCGGTGATTCCGCCGGTTACATAATCGGCGGTCATGTTGTTGTAATCAAAGCGTATCGCTTCCTTTTTGATTGCCATAGTTTACGAATCTCCTTCGTTATAGATTTTTTGCTTTATACAGACACTCGTTAAGATAGTCAAAGCTCCATCTTAATTCGTTAAATGTATCATAATTGTTTGCATAGACTTCGATGAGAGCCGCCCCGGAAAAGCCTTTATCCAAGAGCATTTTGAAGAGTTTTACAAAGTCAAACGTCCCCTTCCCGGGGATAGCCAGTTTTCCGTTTTCGTCATAGTCGCATAGGTGCAAGGTCACCAATCGGTCCACCATTACGTCTACGTATTCATACACGTCGTAGCCGGACAAATACGCCTGTTTGATATCGAGACAAGTCTTGACTTCGGTGTATTTTTTGAGATTTCGGAAATAATCCGGCTCATTAAAGTACGTCCAATGGACGTTTTCATAACTGAGTTGCGTCTTCCCTTCGGTGACTCTTAATAGAGTCTCGTATAGTTCTTGCACCCGTGTACCGAGTTTTTCATAATTGTGTATGTAAGGGAGACGCTTGAATTTTCCGGGACCGTGAAAGGTGTAATAAGACGCGCCGAGTTTTTTATCAGCCTTTGCCACCTGCAAAAAGATCTCTTCGCAGTCCTTCCTCGTCCTCTCCTGCGGATTGAAAAGTTCAGGCTCGAATTGATTGGTCAACGCATGCGTGGAATGAACTCGAATGTTCCCTTTCGCCTGCACCAAAGAATCGACAAAATCATCCTTATATTCCGATAAAGTACTCAAGAACACCTCGCATACCGAGATGTCCAATTTGTTCAGAATTTCAAAAGCCGCCTCCGTCTTCACTTTCGAGAAGAGGGAGGCGGTACTAAGCCCTATTTCCATATCAATATTCCGGCTCGATCAGTCCGTAATCACCGTCGTTTCTCTTGTACAATACGCTTACTTTATTATTCTCGCCGTTGACAAAGATATAAAAGTTGTGGTTTAAGAGTTCCATCTCCTCCACGGCGTTATCTACCGTCGTGACGGAAATATCGAACTTTTTCACCTTGACAACGTTCCCCTTTGCTTCTTCCGGCTCTTGTTCAAATAACGCCGGAGTATCGACAGAACCTTTCTTCAGTTTTTCGCCGAACTTGTCTTTGTTTTTGCGGATCTGTCTCTCCAATTTCGGAAGAATAACGTCGATATTTTCATTCATCTTTTCACCGTCGGCAGAACTACGAACGCTCATATTATCCGCATCGATGGATATCTCCATTCTCTGCTGCGCGCCTACGGTGGAAAGCTTGATTTTAGCTATTGCTTCGTTATTGAAGTATTTGTCGAACTTGCTTAACTTTTTGATGATCAGATTCTTAAGATTCTCATCAAGACGATAGCTCTTTGCCATAATTTCCGTACGCATTTTTATCCTCCTGTAATTATTATTTTCGGCTTTCCTTGGTACATTCGTACGCGGACCGCCGTGTTTTGCAAATTATTTTCTATGATCGCGTCACTCAATATATCTTCCAGATCCGTTTCTACCTTTCTCTTCAGCGGTCGTGCGCCATATTCTTGGTCGAAAGACTCTTCCGCCAGATATCGAATGACTTCGTCTTCTACGGTAAGCACAATCTGTCTCTCCGTAAGAAGTTGTTCTTTTATTTTTTCTACTAATATATCCGCTATACGCTTTTGGTTTTCCTTATTTATTTTACTGAATATAATAATAGAATCAATTCTATTGATAAACTCCGGACTCATCGTCTTTTTGATAGCCGCCATGCGTCTTTCTTGTTCTTCTTCTCTCTCTTCTTTTTCCCCCTCCTGTGCGGAAAAGCCTACTTTTTTTGTCGTCGCTTCGTTGGTACCTATATTGCCTGTCATGATGACGACTATGTTTTTACAGTCTACCGTCCGTCCTCGCCCATCGGTCAGTCTCCCGTCATCAAGCAGTTGCAATAGGACGTTCGTTACTTCCGGGTCCGCCTTTTCTATTTCGTCGAACAAGACGACTGAATAGGGACGTCTCCTGATCGCGTCCGTAAGCGTCCCACCTTTTTCATAGCCCACATATCCAGGGGGCGCGCCGATCAATTTGGCAGATGAGTTTTTGTCCATATACTCGCTCATATCAAATCTTAAAAGAGCTTTTTCCGACCCGAATAAAAACTCTGCAAGCGCTTTGGCTGTCTCTGTCTTACCTACGCCTGTAGGACCGATAAACAAGAATGATCCGATCGGACGCGTCGGGTCACCCAGCCCGGATCTTGATCGACGTATTGCCTTCGAGATAGAGTGGATGGCTTCTTCCTGCCCAATGACGCGCATAGAAAGGACTTTTTCCATCTCTTTCAGACGAATCGTCTCATCTGATGTCAATAGATCAAGAGGGATCCCTTTCCATTCCATGATCAGTTGCTGAATATCCCCTTTCGTGACTGTTTGATCCGCCCTCGCGATCCCCACGTTTCTTTTCTTACTACATGCCTCGTCGATCAGATCAATAGCTTTATCCGGCAGATATCTGTCGATAATATATCGATCTGACAGTCTTACCGACGCTTCGATTGCACCTTCATCGATCGTAACGCCATGATGTTTTTCCAGTTTGCTTTTCAACCCCATCAGGACGTTTTTCGTAGCATTGACGTCCATTTCTTCTACGTCCAGGACGTTAAAACGTCTTTCAAAAGCCGGATCGGTCTCGACATACTTTCTGTATTCTTCTACCGTTGTTGCTCCTATCACACTGATATCCCCGCGCGATAGTGCAGGCTTCATAACGCTTGCTACGTTCAGGCCGCTATCACCGCCTCCCGCTGTTAATACGGTATGCATTTCATCAAAAAAGAGAATCGTTTTCCCGTCGGACGCAGATTCGATCAAGTCGCGCACTTTCTCTTCCATCTCTCCTCTGTAGCGAGTCCCCGCAACAAGACCGTTGATATCGACGCCGATGAT
>JAFVAC010000028.1 GCA_017476265.1 Clostridia bacterium | reverse complement strand
GCGCCACGCAAGGTAGGATCAATCCGTTTCACATCTACGGGCTTCTGACCGACGACGGCAAACAGGCGTCGCCGGAAAACATCTTCGACGCTCATCTGATCGCGCTCGAATCTTTCTTCAAGATCATTTTAGAGGGGATCTCGTCGGACGCGCTCGAATATATCAATAATCTTGTCGTCAAGTGCTATGAAAAGCGCGGGATTACGAAAAGTACCGATTGCAGTAAGTTTACGGCGGCGCAGTTCCCGACGTTCGACGATCTGATGAAGATCTTACAAGAGCAGCCGCGCGAGGGGATCAACCCGCTCGACCTTGCCAACTTGCAACGTGCCGAAACGTACGTAGCAAAGTTTGCTTCCGGCGGAAGGTACGCTTCTTTGTGGAACGGACCTTCCACGCTTACGACGTCGTCGCAGTTCACCGTGTTCAACTTCCAAAGTTTGTTATCAAACAAGAACACCGTCGTCGCCAACGCGCAAATGCTTCTCGTTATGCGCTATCTCGAACAAGAGGTTATTAACGCCCGTGATCAGAACCGCGACGGAAAGAACCTTATCCGTACGGCGATCGTCGCGGAAGAAGCCCACGCGTTCACCGATCCGAAGTTCCCGGTTGCGCTCGACTTTTTGTATCAAATGGCGAAACGTATCCGTAAATATGCCGGCGCGCTTTTCTTCATCACGCAGAACTTGCGGGACGGGAGATCTACGCCGGAGATCGAAGCGAAAACGACGGCGATCTTTAATTGCTGTCAGTATTCTTTCATCTTCAGTCTGCCGCCGCAGGATATAAACGACCTCGTCGAATTGTATAAGTCGTCGGGCGGAATCAATGAAGCGGAGCAACAGGAGATTGTCACCAACCAACAAGGAACGGCGTTCCTTATCTCGTCGGCGACGGAAAGAACAAGTTTTTCAATCGTCACGACGAATGTCGTCGAAAGCCTGTTTATCCGGGAAGATGAAAGACAACTGTAAGTATGTACTTACGAAAACACAAAAAGGAGTTACGTCAGATGTTCGTTCCGTCCGGAAACTTGAAGCCGAAGAAGTATTCTCCGCCAAGCGCGGCGGCGATCTTTTCGAGTTCCTCTTGCGTAAAGGTTTCGCGTTTGAACTTTTGGTTAAAGTTCGAGGGCGTCATACCGATCATACGCGCAAGCGCGGCTTGCGAAGTTCTTTTATAGGCAATCGCCATATTTATTTTTTGCGAAATGGTCATTGTGACGTTACTCCTATATCAAGATGATTCAATTATAAAGAAAGGAATAAATATCGTCAAGCAATTTCTTTATATTATTTAGAATACTATCAATAAAATGCTTGACATCATTAAGCGTTTGCTTTATACTGTAAGTATGTACTGACATAAGGACAAAAAATAAAGGAGATAAAAAATGACTAAACACGGAATAACAAATTGGAAGACATTCGAGAAAGAGATGAGAAAGCACGGTTTTTATGCCGAAGGATTTCTTGACGACATAAGTTTCAAGATGAGCGAAGACTGCGTTTTTGACGAGAACGGCAATCAAAGTTTTGAAGTCGAAACGGGGCGTAAGAACACATACGGTAGTTTGGAAACAATATCTTTTGATTTGGTTCGCTACGGCAAACTTAATGAGGACGACGACGTCGTTCAAGAACCGTTAATAAGATATACCGGGATTTACTGATAGAAGTATAACTATAGGAATAAAAGGAGAATAGCGTATGTTAAAGATTTATGTAGACTCTTGCGGAACGTATAGTATCAAGATACACAGGGACGGGACGGCGTCGCTTGTGTGCCGGAACAATTCAAACAATCGCATTGATCATATCAAAAGATACAAGAATGAAAACGGCGCAAAAATCGCTCTCGCTAAATACTGCGGCAGTATGCCTAAAGAAGTGAGAAACGAGGGGGAATAAAGATATGAATATGCTTGAATATAAAGTTGTTTGTTTGATTATAGACAAACACACGAGAAAAGTTGACGGCGGGCATTACCAAAGCGATTACAAAGAGATTGATGAGGAAGGCATCACAGCAATAAAAAACGAAATTAAGAAAGAATTGGTTAAAGGAGAATAAACATATGACGTTAAAAAGAGAAATAAAAATGACAAAAACGATTGCTATTGTAAATCAGAAAGGCGGTGTGGCAAAGACCACCACCGCGCTCGCGCTCGGTCACGGGCTTGCCGCGTCCGGGAAGAAGATATTGTTGATCGACTTCGATCCGCAAGGCTCTTTGACGACGTTCCTCGGGTACGACACGTCGGACGTGCCGACCGCGATCGAATGGCTCGGCGTTCAGCGTAAACACGTCGCCGCCTTCGATGACGTCGTCTTGAATGTCAACGCCAATCTCGACCTTATTCCTTCGGATATTTCCCTGGAAGAAGCGCCGGGATATTTGTACTCGAAGCCGGGCGGGCACGGGTATCTTTTGGCGGTGATCTCGGAGATCAAAGACAGATACGACTACGTCATCATCGACACAAGTCCGTCGTTGAACATCTTGACGATCAACGCGCTTGTAGCCGCCGATGAACTCATCGTTCCTTTCAAGCCGGAAGTGGGATCCGTCAAGGGTATTTCTCTTTTGCTTGATACAATCCGCGACGTCCGGGCGCTGAACCGCTCTATACGGATCGCCGGCTTCGTCGTCGTTATGGCGGACAAACGGCGCAAGCAAGCGTTGAAAGAGAACGTCGACTATATACAAGGCGTCGCCCGGGAGAACGGGACGAAAGTTTACAACAGTATGATCCGCGCTTCCGCGTCTGCTACGCGGCTGACGAAAGAGGATCTTTTTACGCGCGGAACCGCCGCGAGTGATGACTACGCCGCTTTTGTGCAAGAATACTTGAAAGGAGAGAATAAACAATGAAAACACAAGGAAAAAATACCGTACTGAACATACTCGGGAACAAACAACCGTCCGCCTCGATGATGTGTTCCTTCCGTTGCGATCGGGAATTATGGGAAGACTTCGCTACGCTCTGTTCGTTGCAAGGGACAGACAAGACGGGCGTTCTGACGTCGTATATCGAGGAGCTCGTCAACAAAAACCGCGACAAGATCGAAGCGATGAAACGCCTGAAAGGATAAAATTGTACTTACATACTTACAACGCTCGGTTATCCGGGCGTTTTCAATCTTGACAAAACGGGAAAGTCAAGGTACCATATATCAAAACACAAAAGGAGTTTACGCCGTATGCAAAAAATGCTTGTGAAAGTAAACAATGAGAAGATGAAAGAACTCGGAATCAGCGAGTATTATATAGACCTGACGTTGCACGACGCATTCGACGAAGGGCACTTCTTCGTGGAAGAGCAAGAGGACGGTTCTATTCTGTATACCGGCAATCCGGAATATCCAAACTACTTGGGGCTTTTCGGAACGGCATACTCTGTATTGAGCGACGATGAAAGTTTTATGTCTGTCTGTGAAAAATGGATATGGTATGACAATGAGGACACAGAGGACGGCACTTATCTTGAGGAAGATGTGTTAAAGGTAGAGAGAAATGACTAAACCGCCAATCAACAATGCAAAGGCAAGTTTAAGAGCCATCAATTTTGATTTAGATACCAATCAAATGATGTTTGCTTTGGGAAGCAAAACGGCGGGATATGACAAACTGAAGAAATCTTTTAAGAAGGTCGGTTTTATCCATCGGCAGGGATCGGGATATGTTTCTAAAAAACCACTTACAAACGCCCAACTAATGAAAGCGGTTAAGAATGTATCCAAAGAAAACGCTTGGCTTGCCACTTGTCTAAATGTAATAGACGTTACAAAAGTAGAAAAGGTGTATGATCTTACCGCAACGGTGAAAGCCGAAGCGAAGAAACAAGCCGCGCAAGATAAACGTAAACAAAAAGCGAACGCGCAAGCCGCCGTATCCAAAGGAAGTGGCAAACCCGCGCCGAAGGCTTCTACGGTGCCGAAATCCGCCCCACAAACGAAGAAGTCACCCGCAAAGCAGATGACCACTCAAAAAATGATCGGTAAAGGATTCAGCCTATAACGACGTAAAAACCGTACTTACATACTTGCAGCCACCCGATTTTCCTTGTGTTATCAGGTGGCTTTTTCTTGTACTGACGTACTGACATAAGTACAAGAAGCGACTTTCGCCCGGTGTTTTCTCGCGCCGGCGTTTCGCCCGTTCGCCTGTACTGATGTACTGACATACTTACATATTTCGGGCGCATAGTATAATAAACCTCATCTTGCGACAAGGAGGTTTTTTTATGATTTTGCAAGAAACACTTGAAAAAATGGTCAAGGAGAGCGTCGCAAAGCTTTTGACTTTCTCCGCCGACGGTATCGGGAACGTCACGTTCTCCGATATTGCCGAAAACACAAAGAAAGAGATGAACGCATTGGGTACGAAGATCCTTTCGGTCATCGTAACGCAAGTCGAACAGATCTTCGACGTAACGCGCGACAAACATAAAGTCGTCGTTCGGAACAAGAACAAGAAACGTCGCTTACTGACCGAGCTCGGAGAAGTAGAGATCAGGCACACGCTTTACTGCGACAAGACGACGGGGCGTTACTTTTTCCCTGCGGACGAGATCTTGAGGATCCCGAAAAAGGCGAGGATCGAGAACGGTATGAAAGCAAAACTTATTTCCGACGCAACGATCACAAGTTACGGGAAGGCGGCGACGCTCGCCGACAACGCAATATCAAGACAGACCGTTTTCAACCTCGTCAAAGATCTGAAGCGCATATCTGCGCCGGTGATCAAGCCGAACTTCAACGCGCCGGTGATCTATATCGAAGCCGATGAAGATCATATCCACTTGAATACCGGGAGACCTTCGGAAGTAAAACTCGTTTACGTTCACGAAGGAAGAACGGAATCATCCGGGAGATCCAAACTGATCAATCCGCGTTACTTTGTTTCATCGAAGAGCGCTTCGGACGAGATATGGGAAGACGTCGACGAATATGTCAACGCCTACTATCGCCCATATCACGCGCACGTGCACTTAACGGGGGACGGCGCGACGTGGATACGGCAGGGGATAGATCTTTATCCCGGAGTCGAATATCATCTTGACAAGTTCCACGTTCAAAGAGCGTTGACTACACTGTGCGCCGGAAATAAAGATCTTCTTCGAGAACTGACCTTCGCCGTTTATAACGGCGAAAAGCACTTATTTTATAGCCTTTGCGACAAGAACGGAATCAGATCGAAGGAAGCCCAACGGGAGATCCTTTATCTCGTCGATAATCTTGAATATATCGACCGAGATAGTCATTGTTGCGCCGAAAGTCACGTTTCTCACGTGCTGTCCGCGCGTATGAGTTCGCGCCCGATGGGGTGGAGCCGCGCTGGCGCCGATCGGATCGGCAAACTCCGCGCCTATATGTTCAACAAAGGTGACTTCCGGGAACTCGTCGAAGTGCAAGCGAAGATAACACAAGAAAAAACAAGACAAGGGAATTACATTCCGTACGTCGAGGGCAAAGGATACGAGCCGCCACGGTATGAAATAGCCGAATTACGGGCGGTTTATTCCGGCTACGCCCGCGCTATAAAAAAAATAATTAAAGATTTTTAGAAAAATATGCGGAAAAAACTTGACACGATCTTGTAAAAAATGCGTATTGATTTTTTTTCCGTCCTATATTATAATAGATTAGTAACAATATATACTCCATATTTATTGTTGCGGCTCCGCTCCGTACGGACGGGCAAGAATCCAAACCCTATCGGCGCAATGCGCCACGCAGGAGAAGAATGTTCCGACTATTCAAACACCTCAAGCCGATGAGCAAGTTTTTGATAGTCGCCGTCATCTTGCTGTTCTCGTCAGCCCTTGCCGAATTGTATCTGCCGGGCATGATGAGCGACATCATCAACGACGGCATCTATCTGGACTATGAGCCCATGTACGAGCACGAAACGATGATCAACCCCTTCGGAGAGATTGACATCACCGGAGAAGTCGATGGATTCGAGAAGGACAAGATCCCCGTATTCGAGATGAAGGACGGTTTTTCCACCCTCGACATCAAGACCGTCTGGAACGAGCACTTTACGACGTACAATATCCGATTCAATTTCAAGGATATCCCCGTAAGAGACAGTAAGGAACTTTTTAACGACGTCCTGCTGCCTTTCGTCAACTCTTTAAGAGAATATCAATTCTATAAGATGAGCGACAAATACGGGTTTGAAGTGGACGACTACAGCCAGTACTCGGAAGAAGACAAAGCGGTCGTCAAGGTCGCCATCAGCAAGCTCATCGACTACGACAGTCTTATTACGTCCGGCGATAGCAACGGCATCAACATCAACACCTTCCTCGATCTCTTCGACGAGGACAGTGAAGACGACGAGGACGAGGTCTTTTCCGAGAACGACGACATGAAGCGTCTGCTTACTTCCTGCGTCCTCTGTATGAAGCACTCCCCGTACGGGAACCTTTTGCCCGTGCCCGTCTACACCAACGAAGCGGGCGAGCAAGTGCGGCTCAAGTCCGACGCCAACGGCGTCCCGCTCGAAAAGGACAAGTTGACGTACATAATCGACGACGAGACCGGTCGTCCGTCGCCCTTCCCCGACTACGAGATCATTCTTTGCAATCGCGTGCTTGGTTATGCTTACAAGTACGTTGACAATACGAAGTGGATCAAAAACTATCTCGGTATGACCGACGTCGAAGTGGACAGCGTGGTCAAAAACAACAGCGCGGCCGAGAGCGGGTTTAGTAAATTTTTGAACATCTTAAAACTGAGCGACAAGGGGACGACTACCGACGCTCTGAGCAAAAAGATCGAAAAGACGCGTGAAGAGTGGCTCACCCCCGACGGCGTGACCATTCAGACCGCCGATATGGAATACATCTTGCGCAAAGGCTTGACGATGCTCGCCTTGACGCTGTTTGCCTCCCTCTGCACCATCATGGCGATGTTTATGAGCAGTAAGGTCGCGGCGTATTTCTCCAAAGTCCTCCGTTCGATGGTCTTCAAAAAGGTCGAGGGCTACTCTTTGGTGGAGTTCGACAAGTTCTCCACGGCGAGCTTGGTCACCCGTTCGACCAACGACATCAACCAGATCCAGAACGTATTTTTGGTCATCTTGCGCACGACTCTGTCGGCGCCTGTCACCATCATCGGCGGCTTCATCTTCTCCTTCCGCGCCAATACCTATATGACGATGGTCCTGGTGTACATCCTGCCCATCCTCTTCGCGGCGGCGGGCGTCGCGGCAAAGATCTGCCAGCCGTTGTTTAAGATCATTCAGAGAAAGGTCGACCAGTTGACCTTGATCATGCGCGAGGGCATCACCGGTATCCGAGTCGTGCGCGCGTTCAATAAACAAGCGCAGGAGAAGAAGAGATTCGACAAAGTCAACATCTCCGCGTCCCGCACCGCGGTCGTACTGCAACGGTACTGCGCCGTGCTGGTGCCTCTTATCAACATCTGCTTGAACTGCGCTTCGGTCGGTATCTTCTGGCGTGCGGCGCAACAGGTCGCAGGTGTCGCCGGCGACACCCTCAACGACGTCGGCAGTATGCTGGAGGTCAGCCAGTACATCACCCAGATCGCAATGTCGATGGTCTTTGTGGCGAGTGCGGTCGTCATCTTTCCGAGAGCGAGCGCCTCGGCGGAACGTATCTTGCAGGTTCTCGATACCGACGTCACCGTCGTCGATCACGAGGACGCGAAAGTGGCGTGCGACGATTCCGGCACGATCGAATTCAAAAACGTCAGCTTCAAGTACAGTAACGACGCCGAAAAGAACATCCTCGACGGCATCAGCTTCAAGTGCGAAAAGGGCAAGACGACGGCTATCGTCGGCGGGACCGGAAGCGGTAAGAGTACGGTCATCAGTTTGATACCGAGGTTCTATGACGTGAGCGGGGGACAAGTCCTCGTAGACGGACAGGACGTCTCAACGTATCCGCAGGCGGAACTCCGCAAGAAGATCGGCTTCGTGCCGCAACGCAGCATCCTGTTCTCCGGCACCATCGCCGACAACCTCCGCTACGGCAAGGAGGACGCGACCGACGAGGATATGTGGGAAGCGTTGCGGATCGCGCAGAGCGACACCTTCGTCAGGGAGAAGGAGGGCAACCTCAACTACGAAGTGGAGCAGGGCGGACAGAACTTCTCTGGCGGACAAAAGCAACGTCTCGCCATCGCCCGCGCGGTGGTCCGCAAGCCGGAGATATTCATCTTCGACGACAGCTTCTCGGCGCTGGACTTCAAGACGGACGCTCGTCTCCGCAAAGCGCTTAAGGAAATCACACAGGATAGCATCACCATCATCGTCGCACAACGTATCGGCACCATTATGGACGCCGACGAGATCATCGTGCTGGACGACGGTCGCATCGTCGGAAAGGGCAAGCACGCCGATCTTATCAGGAACTGCCAGCTCTACCGTGACATCGCGCTCAGCCAGATGAGCGAAGAGGAGGTCGGACTATGAACAATGACGAAATCGTAAAGGTTGAACAAGAGCAGGTCTCCTCTGTCGGCAAAATGGATATGTCCGGTGCCTTCGGCGCCAGCAGTATCAACGTAGAAAAGGTCGAGGGCGCGCAGAACTTCGGCAAGACGGTCAAACGTCTCATCAAGTATATGCGCCCGGAGATGCTTGCGCTCATCGCCATGATCATTTTGGCGGCGGTCGGCGCTTGGTTTGCCGTATGGGTGCCCGATATCTTGAAAAAGGTCACCAATCATATGGTGGAGAGCATACAGTACTTCAAGGACGTGGACCTTTGGTATGTGGGAGAGATCTGCTTCACGGCGGCGGGACTGTACGTCCTCAACGCGACGTTCACTTTCGCCAGCGGCTTGATCGCGGCGAGTATGGCGCAGCACGTCGTGCGCAGAATGCGTTTTGATCTGAAGACCAAACTCGACAAAGTGCCCTTAAAGTACTACGACAGCTCGACCACCGGCGAGAGATTGTCCCGATTGAGCAACGACGTCGAATTGGTCGCGGTCACGTTGCAGGACACCGTCAACCAGGTCATCACCGTCGTCATGACGGTCAGCGGCGTGTTGTTTATGATGTTCCGACTGGACTGGCTCCTCTCGGTCATCACCCTTGCCAGCGTGCCGGTCCTGTTAATCGTCAGCAGTCTCATCATCAAGAAGAGCCAAAAGGAATTCGCCCGTCAGCAAGAACTCATCGGAAAACTGAAAGGGCACATCGAAGAGATGTATGCCGGACACCGCGTCGTCCTCCTCTACAACCACGCCGAGGACAGCATCGAAGAGTTCGAGAAGACCAACAAACTTTTGTTGAAGGCGACGAGAAAGGCGCAGTTCCTCGCCGGTATCATCCTGCCGGTCATCAAACTCATCAACAATATCGCCTACGTCCTTATCTGCGTCATAGGCGGGTTCCGCGCGGGCGCGGGCATCATCTCCATCGGCGACATCCAGGCGTGCATTCAGTACACCAGACAGTTCGCCCAGCCGATCGAGAACATCAGTAATATAGCGAGTACCATTCAGTCCTCCATCGCTTCGGCGGAGCGCGTGTTCACGATGCTCGATATCGAAGAGATGACGCCGGACGCCGAGCACCGCGATATGAGCGGATTCGTCGGAGAAGTGGACTTTGAGCACGTCGCTTTCTCCTATTCCGACGACAAGCCTCTGATCACCGACTTGAGCCTGCACGTCAACGCGGGCGAGAGCATAGCCATCGTCGGACCGACCGGCGCGGGCAAGACCACTTTGGTCAACCTCCTTATGCGCTTCTACGAATTGAAGGGTGGCAGTATCACCATTGACGGGGTCAACATCCTCGATATGCACCGGGACGACTTGCGCAGTCTGTATGGCATGGTCCTGCAGGACACTTGGCTCTTCAAGGGCACCGTCGCCGACAATATCGCCTACGGCAACGCCAACGCAACGCGCGAGGACGTCATCGCCGCCGCGAAGAAGGCGCACGCGCACGAGTTCATCGAGAGTATGGAGAACGGCTACGACACCATCCTAAACGACGACGCGAGCAACATTTCGCAGGGTCAAAAACAGCTTTTGACCATCGCCCGCGCCATCTTGAAGGATCCGAAGATCATCATCCTCGACGAGGCGACTTCTTCGGTCGACACCCGTACCGAGCAGTACGTCCAGAGCGCTATGCTCGCCATGATGGAAGGCAAGACCAGCTTCGTCATCGCGCACCGTCTGTCCACCATCAAGTCTGCCGCCGTGATCCTGGTCATGAACCACGGTGACGTCGTCGAACAAGGTAACCACGAGACCTTGATGGCAAAGGGTGGCTTCTACGCCAATTTGTACCTGTCCCAGTTCCAGGGGAGAGGAGAAGGAGAGGACGGAGACGGCGACGGAACCGGCTTTGTGCAGACCTGACAAGATACGTTTGATCGCTTTGAAAGACCCGGCGTTTCGTCGGGTCTTTTTATGGGGAAAGATGCGAGTCAAAAAAAGGGGAGAAAGGGCATAAAAGAGGGGAAAGAACGGTTGACAAGAATACTTTCACGGCGGTAAAATAAAATAAGGGAAAAGAGAATATGCAAGGCGTAGTCTTTGTCGGGCGAGACCTTTCATATAAATATTCTTATAGGAGGTTTCACATTATGGTAGAGTCTTTCAACAAGTTGAACAAGATCGTCAAGTTCATCCTGCTCCTTATCCCGTTCGTCGGCTGGATCGTCGAGCTTATCGTCCGTTGGAGCGAATTTTTGAAGGATACATCCAATATCCTGAACTTGGTCATCGCTATCGTGTACACTCTGTGCGGTTGGGCTTGGGTCCTGCAACTCATCGACGCCGTTCTCGTACTGCTCGACAAGCCGATGCTTTTCTTGAAATAAGGAGGAAATTATGGCAAAGTGGTTTAACAAGCAATCTCGCCTTCTGCAGATCATCCTTCTCTTGATCCCGTTCGTCAACTGGATCGTGGAGATCGGCGTCCGCTGGTCGGCGTTTTTGAGCAACAAGAGCATCATCACCCTCATCACCGCCATCGTGGTCACTTTCGCGGGCGTGTTCGTGGGCTGGATCGACCTCATTTGGTGCTTGCTCTTCAAACATCTGATTTTCGCCAAGGCGTAAATCGGACGACTGCCCGTCAGGGCT
>JAFVAC010000027.1 GCA_017476265.1 Clostridia bacterium | reverse complement strand
TTTTTTTGCGCCCGCGCAATTTTGCGCAAAATGTCAAGAGAAATGCGAAAATATTTTTAACTTTTTTTAGAGAGGCCGAATAGTAGGCGGGCCGCCTCCGGGAAAATGGCGGTAAACACCTCCGCCGAGGACTGAAAATCAAACATTTTCCGCGGATAGTCGTTAATCCATGCCTCGGTTGCCTTGAGCTCCTCCTCGGTGACGTCCGCGAAATCTGTCCCTTTCGGGAGGCGGCGTCGTGCCATTCCGTTTTGTTTCTCGACGGAGCCTTTCTCATAAGAGCTATACGGGTGACAATAATAGATAGTCGTCCTCCGGCCGTCTCCGTCGACGGATTTCTCCATTCCCTTACAATCTGCGAACTCGGAGCCGTTGTCGACGGTGATCGACTTGAACACCTCCGAGAACGACGGGCCGAGCTTGCGCTCGAGCTCGTCGAGGGCGGCGACGACGTGCTCCGACGCGCCGGAGGCGGTCTTGAGCATGAGGTATTGACGGGAGACTCGCTCCGTCAACACGAGGGCGCGGTCGGTCGATCCCTCTTTGCTTACGATAGAGTCTCCCTCCCAATGACCGGGCTCCTCGCGGTCGTTTATGACCTCCGGCCTCTGCTCTATGCTCAAGCCCGGGCAAGGCCGAGAGGCTTTTCTTACTCTGTGATAGCGGCGCGTCTTGTTCCGCTTGATCGGGAGGTCTTTATTTGTGACGCCGGGAATGATCTCGAGGTCGATATACCGATAGAGTGTCCGCACCGAGATAGACGTCTCGAACGTGAGGCCCTTTTTCTTGATCTCACCGAGGGCGGCCTCCGGGGAGCGTTTACCTTTCGCGATCTCTTGGCCGAGGTAATTCGCGAGGGCGTGATCGTGGCCGATCTTGAGCTCCGGGCCTTTGCCGGAAAACGTCTCCTCGTATCTCGATTGACCGAGATCGGCGAGGTAGACCTCACGATCCACTAGCTCGGTCGTCCTCTGTATGCCTCGGCCGCGCTTGATCTCCCGTTAAATCGTCGAGACGTGGCGGCCGAGCTCGTCGGCGATCTCTTGCTCCGAGCGCCCGTCCTTTATTCTCATTTCGATAGTGATCCGCTCTCTTAAGGTCAAATGACTATAATGCGCTCCCATGTCTCGCCCTCCCAATAATGGCATTATGCCCCGCTCGGCTAAAAACCGGGCGGGGCTCTCTGTTTTACTGTTTCAAATACTCCTCGATCGCGGCCTTGATGATCTGCGCTTGAGGGACTCCCTCGGCCGCGCTCTTGTCCTTGAACGCCGCCGCCGTCTCTTTCGGGACGCGGACGGAGATCACGTCGTAAACCTTTTGATTATAACGGGCCTTGACCTCCGTCGAGGTTTTAGTCTTTCTTTTCTCCGCAATTGTCGCGCCTCCTCCGAATTGATAGAGCGATCGAGACGATAGATTGAACGACCGCCGCTCCAATGAGTCCATAAATCAGCATAGGCATTTGACATTGAGCCTTTCCCGTGTTATTATGGTCGAGGCAAGGGGAGCTTTCGCTCCCCCGCCTCACTCGGATAGCTTTTCTATTAACATGAGGATCGCTATCACGAGCTCGATTAGGGCGGTAATTAGGTTGATCTTGCTTTCCGGGCTGACGACCTTTTTCCCGCTCTTTTTTTGCGGTTTCCGCTTGCTCAATGTGTTTACCTCCTTTCTGCTATTATAATAGCATACTACTTGTAGTATGTCAATGATTATTTTCGCATTTCTCAAAAAATATTCCGCCGCGGAGGATCAATCCTCGCGGCGGACTTCTGCTCCTATGAGATAATCGGACGAGACTCCGAAAATCCTCGTCAAGACGAGGAGCTCGTAATCGGTGACGAGCCGGGAGCCGCTCTCGATCCGGGAGATCGCGTCTTGATCTATGACCGCTCCCTCGGTCTGCATCTTGGCGGCGAGCGCCGATTGAGAGAGGCGGCGCTTGAGCCGTTGCTCGCGTATGCGCTCCCCGGAGACATTTCTCGCGCCCTCATATAGGAATTTTCTCACGATCCCGCCCTCTCTCTATGGGTATATCTTGTATTTTACTGAATATTAACATTTTGAGAGACGCGGTCTATGTGAATACTCGGTAAAGGCAAAATAAAACGGGCCGGGATTGCACCCGGCCCGCTCGCGGCCTTATTCCGTCGAGGTCTCGGCGTCGTGGTAGAGGGTAGCGACGGCGATCGCTTTCAATGTCTCGCGCCGGAGGTTGAGATCGGTCGCGTTTTCCTCTTTCGGCGTCCC
>JAFVAC010000026.1 GCA_017476265.1 Clostridia bacterium | reverse complement strand
TCAACTTTTCTCCGTCCAATACGCATTGGACGGCAAAGTCCCTTAATCGGGTATTTAGGGCAGAGCCCTGAAACGTGCCGGGGTGTCGGGACGAGTCTCATTCGCATTCGCTCATCAGATTTGCCGCTGGCAAATTTGCGTCACTTGTGTCCCGACCGTTCTTTCGGTTCCTTTCTTGCGCTCAAGAAAGGAACTCACATCGCAAATTATTCTTCCGTGGAAAACAATACGGTCTTAATAATGCCAAGGCACACGTCGGACTCGGGCATGGGGAAAATGGGAAAGGTGTGGAATTGGTTTTTATAGAAGAAAAAGTCGTGTTCTATCCCCTCGTTCGTCAGCCTCTCGTGCAGTTTTTTCCCGTCCGGGTACAGGATCTCCTCCGATCCGAAAAAGCACGTCCATCTGCCAAGGACGGCATAGTCGCAATAGATCGGACTGACCAAAGGACTGTCGCCCTCTCCGTCGGCGTAAAAAGAAAACTTCAATTTTAGGTCCGCCCAATTCAACATCGGATCGGCGGCTGTATAATCGGCTATTTCTTCATTGTCCAAGTCCAGGTCGAGGCAGGGAGAAAATGTGATCAGATGCTCCGGCGCCTCCCGCCCGTCCTCGGTCAGATACTGCGCAAACGAAAGAAGCAGTCCTCCGCCCGCGCTGTCGCCCACAAAGGCTATGATCTCCCGCCCGATCGAATAAGCGTCAAAAAAGGTCTCCATCGCGGATAGCGTCTCTTTGTAGGTATTGTCGGGCGCTTTGGGGTAGATCGGCATGACGACCGCTCTTCCGAGCGCGTCGGCTAGTCGTCTGCAATAGCGGAAGTGCAAGATCGTCGGCTGCCACATATACGACCCGCCGTGAAAATATACGATCGCCTCTTTCGTCTCGGTCCCGCCGGGCAAAAAGACAGCCGTCTCCACCCCGCCAAAGTCCTGTATCGAACAGCCGTACAAGAAGGAATAAATAGTCGGAATATGATAGTTTTTGTTGGTTTCGCGCCGTTTTTCGACCTTTTGTAGCGTCTCTTCCGGACTGACATACTTGTCTCCGGTCATAAAGATATCTATGCCGACGTCAAAGAACTTGCTCGCGGCACTCCTCCCCTCCACCGAGGCGGATATGCCCAGATACCCGGTGAATCCGGTCACGGACAACACCACGATCAACGTGATCGTGAACAGTATCCGATACCCTTTCGGCGCACGCCTCTTCTCTCTTCTCACCGACACTCCCAAAATGTGGCTCCCGCGGACTTTCGGAAAGTTTTCCAAAAATTACCGTTGTTCGCCACGTGAAACAATTTTTTACACTTGTAAAACTTTTTCCTTCCTTTTTTCGCCGCATTATCGGCAAAAATTTTTGACGGAATAGAAAAAGCGGCCGCAAACCTCTTTTGCCGCCGCTTCCAATGCGATCTATTATTTGTTTTCTTCGGTCTCCTCGGGGAGCATGATCTCGTGATACATATCGGTCAGCTGTTTTTTAGACATGATCACGGGCACAGGATACAAGGGGTTCGCTTCGGCAAAAGCCCTGTCTACCATCGTGGGGATATCCTCTTCCCGAATGCCTTTGATGCCGTTGGGGATATCCATATACGCGTTCATATCCTTGATGGCTTGGATGAACTTCTTCGCTCTGGTCTCCTCGTCTCCGGTGATGCCGACGGCGTTGCCGAGATCGGCGAGTTTCTTGTACGCCTTCGGTCCGTAGAAGTCGAGGATGTGCGGCAAAATGACGGCGTTAGCGAGCCCGTGAGGCACTCTGTACATACCGCCGAGAGTATGGGCGATTGCGTGCACGTTGCCGACGTAAGCGCGAGTAAACTCGATCCCGGCGTACAGAGAGGCGATCTGCATATTTCTGCGCGCCTTGAAGTCGGAGCCGTCGTCGTAGGCTTTTTCCAGATTCTCAAAGATCAGTTTGGTCGCGCGGATCGCCATATCTTTGGTCTTGGCGGTGTTGCTGCTGCCGATGTACGCTTCGACCGCATGGGTGAGGGCGTCCATACCGGTAGTAGAGGTGATATGCTTGGGGAGTCCGAGGGTCAAGGTCGGGTCCAACACGGCGAATTGCGGAATAAGAGAGGGATCGTTGATGGCGTACTTCTCGTGCGTCTCGCTGTTGGAGACGATGGCGGCGACCGTCGCTTCGCTTCCCGTCCCGCTGGTGGTCGGTACGGCAAAGATGGTCGGGACCTTCTTGTGGATCTTAAAGAGTCCTTTCATCTGCGGAATGGACTTGTTCGGTCTTGCCACGCGAGCGGAGATGCCCTTCGCGCAGTCCATACTGGACCCGCCGCCGAACGCGACCAAACAGTCGCACCCGTTGTCATGATACATTTTCAGTCCCTCTTCGATGTTATCGATGGTGGGGTTGGGGATCGTCTTATCGTAGACGACGTATTTGACGCCCTCCGCCGTCATGCTCTCCTTCAGCCCCTCGATCATCTTGAGCTTGTTGTGCAGGACGTCATCGGTGACGATGATCGCGGTCGACAGCCCGAGCTCTTTCATCTTTTTGGGGATAGCGCTCAAGCCTTCCAGCTTTTCCGGCTCGGGAAATCTCATCAGATCCACGCCGACTTTCATAACTCTCTGATAACATCTGCAATACGCCTTATAAAAAATATTCATACAAACCTCCGATGGTTTTCTTTTTTCTCTATACGGGAAATTATACCACAACGCATTTCCCAATGCAATAAAAAATAGCAAAAACCAACCTCCGGCAAGGCGTTTTGCCCTTTTCCGCGCTCTTTTTCTTTTTATCAAATCATTGCTCTCGAATTGACAAATCTCCTTTTGTGTCCTATAATTTACACAAGTTTTTGAAAAAGGAGGTACGAGTCATGGCTGTTCACTTATGTGACGAAGGCGACATAGGGCGAAGTAGCACGATTCGTCCCCTTCATTAAACAGATTTTTGACTCCATGTAATCAGTGGAAAATTTCGATTCTTTCTTAAAAGCCGGAGAATACTCTTCGGCGGCGGCGCTTTTGGACGATCTCAAGCCGGAAGAAGCCGTTCGCGTTTTGGTCACTCTGTCCGAGTCGGACCTCATCGGCGTATGCCGGGAGATGGACAGCGGAGTGCTTGCCGACGTCCTTGTCCTTCTGTCCCCCGAGTTGCAGACCAAGGTCATCGAGGGCTTGCACGACGACGAACTGGACGAAGTGATGGAAGAGGTCTCTCCCGCCGACACCGCGGAGATCATCCGCGATCTGCCCACCGACACCGCCCTCAAGATCGCCGAGAGCGACGAGATCGTCGTCCTTTTGCGCGATCGCCGTTTTTCCACCCTCAAGTCCGTCCTTGCCGAAATGAACGAGGTGGACGTGGCGCGCGTGTTTGAAGAGTTGGACCGCGATGAGACGCCGATCCTTTTCCGTCTCTTGCCGAAAGACCTCGCCGCCAACGTCTTCGTCGAGCTGGACCCGGAACAGCAAAAAGAGCTCATTTCTCGCCTCAACAACGTAGAACTGAAGGCGGTCATGGACGAGCTGTTCGTAGACGACATGGTGGACATCGTAGAGGAGATGCCCGCCAACGTGGTCACCCGGATGCTGGCGCAGAGCGACGCCGAGACCCGCGCCTACGTCAACGAACTGTTGCGCTATCCCAAGGACAGCACGGGCAGCATTATGACGGTGGAATACGTCTCCTTGCACCGCGCTATGACGGTCAGCGAAGCCTTTGACAAGATCTACGAGACGGCGATCGACAAGGAGACGATCTACACTTGCTACGTCGTGGACGAGCAAAAGCGTCTGATCGGCATCGTCACCGCCAAGGACCTTATGCTCGCGCCCAAGACCAAGAAGATAGACGAGATCATGGAAACCAACCTCGTCTACGCCTCCACACTGGACGACCGAGAGGACGCGGCGCGGCTCCTGACCGAGTACGGATTTTTGGCTCTGCCGGTCGTGGATGAAGAACGGCGTTTGGTCGGCATCGTCACCGTAGACGACGCTATCGACGTCTTGCAGGAAGAGAACACCGAAGACATCGCCAAGATGGCGGCAGTTGTCCCAAGCGACAAGCCGTACTTGAAGACTTCCGTCTTCTCCATCTGGAAAAACCGCATCCCCTGGCTCCTCGTCCTGATGGTCTCTGCGACCTTCACCGGACTGATCCTGAACACTTACGAAACGCGCCTGTCCGCCATCAGCACCGTACTCTTTGCGTGCGTACCGATGATCATGGACACCGGCGGCAACGCGGGCAGTCAAGCTTCCGTCACCGTCATCCGCGCCCTCGCGCTGAACGAACTATCCACCAAAGACGTCTTGCGCGTACTCTGGAAAGAGGTCCGTGCGTCTCTTCTCCTTGGCGCCTCCCTCGCCGTGGCGTGTTTTGCCAAACTCATGCTCATCGACAATCTGCTTTTTGGCTACGCCGACTATACCATCATCCGCGCTTTGGTCGTCTCCCTCGCTCTGCTTTGCACCGTCGTGATCGCCAAGGTGGTCGGCTGTATGCTCCCCATGCTCGCCAAAAAAATCAAACTCGACCCCGCCGTGGTCGCCAGCCCCTTCATCACCACCATCGTAGACGCCCTGTCTCTCATCCTCTACTGCGGACTAGCGATCGCCATCCTCGGATAAAAGGCTAAAATCATTGCGCAATTATCCGTCATCCTGACGGTGGTTGTCATCCTGACCGAGCGTAGCCCTCCCGTCATCCTGAGCGTAGTCGAAGGATCTCGCCTTCGTCAGTTTGCCCATAGGGCAAATTGCACCATGACGGGGCGGTCAGGATGACGCCTTACGTCGAAACCTCTATTCCGTATTGCGCATTGTCCCGTATAAAAATAAGGAGTGGATCGCTATATCCACTCCCTATATCTGTTTTCAGATCCTTCGACTATGCGCAGGATGACGGCTTCGCCGTTTGGGCGTATAAATCCGTCCGAAATACCGCGCCGCCCGGCGGTGAAGGAGAGGTAGGTAGATTTTTGCGTCCCGATAGGAACCTCTTCAGGGCTCCCGCCGACGAGTTCGTCGGTGGGAAAAAGGAGCACCGCCGAAGTACCCCAACGGCTATCGCGCTTTGCGCGGTTGCCGTCAGACAAAGGCAGGTGCGACGCTGTACTCAATTCCCTCGGGACGCAAAAGCAAAAGAAAACGCTTCGCTTTATCCGCTTTCCCCATATGGGGACTATCACTACGCTTTTGCTATACCCTCTTCGGGTATTACTCAACAAGAAAAACGGGGTTGCCCCCGTTTTCTTTTGCGTAATATGCCTGCCTATACGAGCCGCGGGTTAGAAGTTTTTGATGTAGAGCGCCAGCTCATTGAAGATGACGTCCAATCCATGCGCGCCCGCATCCGGGAATCCGATGGATCTCTCGCCGACGGTACCCGCTCTGCCTAAAGTAGCGGCGTGGGTCTTCGTGGCTTCGGCACCTTCGTGCGCAGCCTTTGCGCCGAGTGCCAAGCCTTCGTTGAGGCTCTTGCCCTCTTCGGCGGCTTTGGTCAAAGCGATCGCGCAGGGCTTCAATGCGTCAACAAGCGTCTTGTCTCCGATCTCCGCGCCCTTGCCGAAGGACTTCTTGCCCGTCTCATAGACGCCGCGGTTCGCTTCGGTCATCAAGAAAGCGATATCGGTCAGATTGACTTCCTGCTTGCCCGCCATGGCTTTGCCGGCGTACTTGAACGCGGAGCCCCAGATAGGACCGCTGGCGCCGCCGCAGTACTCTTTGATGATCTCGGAGCAGCTCATCAAGAACTGTCCGATGTCACCCTTCTTGCGGGTAGCCCAGTCGGCTTTCAACTGTTTGAATCCCTTGGCGATACTCATACCGAAGTCTCCGTCGCCCATTTGGTCCGCTTCGCAGAAGGGCACTTCGTTTTCGATGATGACGTCAGCCATCTTGTCCACGACTTTGACAAAAGCGGCGGTGTTGATGGTCTCGCCGATCTTCGCTTCGCCTTCGACTTCGTAGACGGCGTTCTCTTCCTCGACGGCTTTGTCCGCTTTCTTCGCCTTCTTGGCGGCGGGAGCAGCGGCTCCGGGAGTGATGTTGAGCGCCTTGGCAATAGCGTTCATCGCCTCGATAGCGGCTTCCGCCTGTTCGCCCATAGCGGCGCCCCAAGTGAGCGCGGGGGTGTTGACGGGATAGTCGATGAGCTTTTTGAGTTCGTCATCGACGCGGAGGACGGTGATGGACGCGCCCGCCATATCGATACTGGTCATAAAGTTGCCGACGATGGTGCGGTGGATCTTGACGCCGTCGGCTTCCAGAGCCTTGTTGACGGAGTTGTTCAAGATGTACAGTTCCTGCAAAGGAGTCCCGCCGAAACCGTTGATGAGCAGGACGACTTCTTCGTCTTTTTTGAGTTTGAGGTCTTCTTCCAGGTCGGTCACGATACGTCTGGACAGATCGTCGGAGAAAGTACCCTTGCTGTAGTCGATCTTTTCACGGAAGCGTCCCGGCTCGCCGTGGATGCCCACGCCGAATTCCATCTCGTCGTCTCCGATCTCGAAGGTCGGGTGACCGGCCGCCGGCACGGTGCAGGAGGTGAAGGCGAACCCGAAGGAGCGCACGTTCTCGATGACCTTGTTGGCGACGGCTTTGACTTCTTCCAGTTCCTTCCCCATTTCGGCGGCGGCGCCGGCGCACTTGTGGACGAGGACGGTACCCGCGACGCCACGGCGACCGACGGTGTAGAGGCTGTCCTTGACGGCGATGTCGTCGTTGACATACACGGCGTCTACCTTAATGCCGTCTTCCTGCGCGTCATACATGGCGTTGTTGAAGTTCATGCAGTCACCGGAATAGTTTTTGATGATGAGGAGGACGCCCTTGTCGGTGGCGCACTTCTGGATCGCGTTATAGACCTGCACTTGGCTGGGGGAAGCGAAGACGTCGCCGCAGACGGCGCAGTCCAACATACCCTTGCCGACGAACCCGGCATGAGCGGGCTCGTGTCCGCTGCCACCGCCGGAGATCAGGCTGACTTTGTCTTCGTTGATGTCCACTTTTTTGACGATCTTGAACTTCTCCACGAACTCAAGATCGGGATGAGCCTTCGCCAGACCGTGACACATATCGTAGACGAAAGTTTCGGGGGTGTTCATTATCTTTTTCATAGTAAAAAATACTCCTTATTTTCCAAATTATTTTCGCTCAAAAAGCGTGTTTAGCCGAGGGGCGTCCCCTCGGCTAAATCAAATCGACTCTTTACAGACCCTTGTATTCGCGGCCGATCTGGTCGGCGGTCTTGATGGCGGCGACGACCATGTCTTCGGTCACCGGGAAGGGCATATTGTGGATGGACTCGTCGGGGATGCAGGTCTTCTTGGCGACGGCGATAAGCTCTTCGTCGGTCAAGGAGGTGCGGGCGACCTCGCCGGTCTTCTTGTTGGTCATCAAGTCTTCCAAGCAGATGGGCAGACCAACGGTCTCGCAGAAGTCAAGGACTTCGTACAGTTCTTCTTCGGGTGCGTTTTCGAGGATCAACTGGCAGATGGTACCGAACGCGACGACTTCGCCGTGGAAGTTGTTGGCGTGGATCTCGTGGATGATCGTGATACCGTCGTGGATGGCGTGAGCCGCGGCAAGACCACCGGACTCAAAGCCCAGACCGGACAAAAGGATGTTGGTCTCGACGATCTTCTCAAAAGCCTGGGTGACAGCCTTGTTTTCGCAAGCAATCTTCGCCTTGTACCCATCGGAGATGAGGTTCTTGTAGCAGAGTTCGGCGAGGGCGAAAGCGGTGTGGGTGCCGTAGCCGAGCAAGGTGCCCTTAGCGCGGTTGGCTCCGCAGGGAAGACCGGCGTTGACGTTGCTGACCGAGCGGACGTTGGCTCTCGCTTCGAAGTAGGTGGACAAAGCGTCGCCCATACCGGAGACGAGGAAGCGCGCGGGAGCGTTGGCGATGACGTTGAGGTCGATCAAAACGACGGACGGAGATTGACGGAAGTAAGCATAGTCGTCAAACTCGTGATCGTCGGTGTACAGAACGGCGCTGTGAGAGGTGGGCGCGTCGGTAGCCGCGATGGTCGGGCAGATGATCAAAGGATTGCCGGCGGCGATGCACTTGCTGGTGTCGATAGCCTTGCCACCGCCAAGACCGATGGTGCAGGCGCACTTGTTCTCTTTAGCAAAAGCCTGAAGGTCTTTGACGACGTTTCTGGAGCACTCGCCCTTGAACTTGTCACCGCAAGGGATCAATTCGATGCCGTACTTCTTTTCCGTCGCGGCGAGCTTGTCCTTGACCAGACCGTAAGCGAACGGGTCGGCGATCAGGAGCGCTTTTTTACCGAAGGTCTTTACAAAATAACCGAGGTTAAGAAGTTCGTCTTCGCCTTGAACGTACTTAGTGGGGCAAATAAATGCTTTTCTCATAGATAAAAATCTCCTTTGATGAGTTTATTTTCGGTACTTTTCATTATACCCCACCCGATTGTGATAAATCATTAGACAAATCTGCCAAAATATGGTAAACTTTTGTCATAGCCATTTTGGAGGTTATGAAAACTTTGCTCCCTCTCGAACTCACCGACTCAAAAAAGGTCCTCGAAGCCGCTATGAGCGGACAAAAAATCGCGGTTTTTGTCGTGGATGAAGACGAAAATCCACAAAAGCGGCTCAGTGCCTTGCGCGTAAAGTTTTTTGATGATATCGAAGAAAAAAACGACCTCGTCGCGCCCGCCGTCCGCTACCTGAACAACAACTACCAAAAGGAGACCAAACTGGAGCGCCTCGCCGATCTGTGCGACCTCTCCCCCTCCTATTTTTCCCGCCTCTTCAACAAGTCCACCGGCAAGTCCGTCAAGGACTACGTCAAGTCCCTCCGCTTAAAGCGCGCGTGCGAACTTCTCCTGTCCACCGACCGCACCGTCGTCAATATCGCCGCCGAAGTGGGCTACGTCGACTGCGGCTATTTTTGCAAACTCTTCAAAAAAGAATTCGCCTGCACCCCTCTCGAATATCGCAAGAACGCCTTCCTTGTATAATACGCGCGACTTCACTCGCCGTCAGGCGAAACTAATTCTTGCGTAGCAAGTATTGATGTTCCTTTCTTGAGCGCAAGAAAAGGAACCGAAAGAACGGCAGGGACTTAAATTACGAGGATCGTCCCTGCACCCATCACGTTTCAGGGCTCTGCCCTAAATACCCGATTAGGGGATTTTGCCGTCCAATAGAGTATTGGACGGAGAAAACTTGAGAGAGGGCTATCGCTCCAAACCCTCTCTCAAACTCTCTCCCATTCCTCATAATTTTCCCCCTTTGTTTGTAACAAACTTTGGGCGAAGAATATATTTATCCTTTACGTTTGGACTTGTCGTGGCATCCACTCGTACTTTTCGATACTATTACACGTTTTAGTCTATGCGAATTAGCCGATACAGAATATGGGTTTAGTCGTCCCTCGCATTCGTACTTTGCGATACCGT
>JAFVAC010000025.1 GCA_017476265.1 Clostridia bacterium | reverse complement strand
TTTTTGGTTGGGGATCACGACGAGGACGTCGGCGTTTTTACGGAGTTTCTCTATGCCCTGTTCCGCCATCATCATCTTCCGTTTTCCTTCGTAATCGAACGGTTTGGTCACGACCGCGATGGTAAGAATGCCGAGTTCTTTCGCGATAGACGTCACGACAGGCGCCGCGCCGGTACCGGTCCCGCCGCCCATACCAGCGGTAATGAAGACCAAATTGGCGCCGACAAGAGCGCGTTTGATATCCTCCGCGGACTCAATGGCGGCTTGTTCGCCGACTTCCGGTTTGCTCCCCGCCCCTAATCCGTGCGTCAACTTTTCTCCAAGTTGTATCTTTGTGTCGGCATTGACGCTGTTGAGAGCCATCATATCGGTGTTGCTGGCGATGAATTCCACGCCTTCCACATTAGCTTTGGCAAGGCGGTTGATCGCGTTACAGCCACCGCCCCCAACGCCAAAGATTTTTATCTTAACTATGTTCCCCTGCGTAGGTTCTTGCCCACCGGGGGCTTCCGTTGAACATTTTTCGTCTGTGAAACCGAACGTCATAATTTATTTCCTCCTGTTAAATATCTTAAAAATCGATCCGGCAGATCTTCCGGTCTTTTCCTCTCTCAGCGTATACGCTGAAAGAACGTAGTTTTCGCATCCTTGCAGATGCGGTGCCGACGAGGACGCAACGAAAACGTCCTTCCCTAAAGTATCTTCAAACAGCTCTTTGACGCCCCTGTTAGCGCAAAAAGCCGAACCCGTCATAAAAGTAACGCCGTCTTCTTTCGTCATTTCGGAGACAAGCGACTTGACTTGACCGGCAAAAAAGTCAACCGCTTCCACGGCGAGTCCGTTGAGTTTTTCGACGGAGTACTCTTTGCCCTGCAATCGATAGACGTCGCCGTCGGCGCAAGCGAGATTGAGGTTAAGTCTTTTCATGATCATATCGCACGTCTTTTCGTCGCAAGCGACGAGCTCTTTGATCCCCTCCCGAATCGAGCTCTCTCCCCAAGGCACGGACCGCACGTCTACCGGGACCGCTCCCTCGCAAATAGCTACGTCGGTATGTCCCTCGCAAAAAACAACGACGGTACGCCGGACCCCTTTGGTGTAGTCGTGATCGAGGCGTTTTGCCGCGAGCATAACAAAAGAATCGGGAATGAAAACCTTTTTGAGTTTTTTAGCGCAGTTGTCGAACAACTCCTGAACGTGGGAATTGAGATACCCGCACGAAACGGTGGCGTACAGTCTGTCTGTGACTTGTCCTACCGGGTCTTGTATGACAGGATTGTTAAAACTGCGATAATATAAGGGCAAGGTCTCCGCCACGTAATAACTCGGGAGTCCCACGGGGTCGGTCGTAAGAAGTGCGTCTATGTCCTTTTCGGTGACGGTCCCACTCTCGATCGCGATATCTTTTTCCACGATCCCGTAGCGGAAAAAGACCGAAGGTACGGCGCAATAGACCTTTTTGACGACGACGCCGTTGTCCTCTTCGATGGACTTGACAAGACGCTCTATCTTCAAAAAAACATCTTCGGGATTTTTGAATCCTTTCTCGTCAAATCCGTCGTAATCCATTCTTTTTTCGGTATAGTAAGAATTCTGTCCTATTAAGACGGAAAAGAGAACGGCTCTTATGTCTCTTTGACCGAAATACAAAACCGAAAAATGACCGGACATTACGCACCCACCTTTACTTATATGTTTAATTATAATCTAAGAAAAGCGTTAAGTCAACGGTTAAAACAAGCGAAAAGAGATAAAAATACTGAAAAAGGGTTCTTATCAGTCGGTTAAGGAGACCCCAACGTAAAAAATCTTGTTAAAGCGTTGCGCCTCCGGCAAGGCAACGTACTCGTCATAAACGTCCTTGACGGCGTCGGCGTCGGCGGTAGCGTTAATGACAAATCGAGCGCCGCTTGCAAGGACGACCGATAGGCTACTCTCCTCGTAGACGACCTTATCAATAAAATACGGCAAAGCACTCTCTTCCAACCCGAAAGACAAAAATAAATTGGCGATCGAACGAAGTAACGTCAGTTGCGGCACGTCGAACGTATCGACGACCTCAAACCCCTCCACTTCAATAAGTTTCAGGTCCGGCGATATATCGCTCGCTTCATAGACGGTGCCACGCTGAAAGTCTTTGTCGGTCGGGACGTACCTCTCGTCCCCCGTCGGAGAATACACTTTCAGCAAAAAGACGGGCGCACGTTCTCTCACATACAATGTGACCGTATCGGGAAAGCTACGCACGACGTCGGATATGACGATGGAATTGTCAGTAAAACGGTCCGTGACCTTCTTTTTCAGACTCCGCTCGTTGATACTGAAGATGTTGTTGTTTTTGTCAAGTCCGACGGCGGAAAGGATCTCGGACTCGGTCGTGAGTCCCGTTTTGTTGTTAAAGACTACGTTGACGTGGCGGACGGTAAAAATCTGTCCGCCCACCAAAAACGCCAGAACGACGACCAAACATATCGCTGTGATAACGATGCCTTTTTTCATACTCTCCGTATATCCGCTCCGAGGTCGGAAAAGACCTCTTCGATTCGTTCGTACCCCCGATCGATATGCTCGACGTTGCATATCGTCGTCTCGCCACGGGCATTCAACCCTGCCAAGACCAAAGCCGCTCCGCCCCGAAGATCCTGCGCTTCGACTTCGGCGCCGTGGAGTCGGGGAACTCCCGTAACGACTGCCGTGCGCCCGTCTACGGTGATGTTGGCACCCATTTTGATCAACTCTCCGACGTGGCGAAAGCGATTCTCGAAAATTTTTTCGCAAAAGACGCTCGTCCCTTCACTCACTGTCATGAGAGCCATCATATGCGCTTGCAGATCGGTCGGGAAGCCGGGGTGCGGTCTGGTCGTAAGAAGATCCACCGCTTTTGTCCGCTCTCTTCCCTTTATTCTTATAATATCACCTGATTGGGAGATAATGCAAGAAGTTTTCGCCAGTTTTGACAAAAGTGCCCGCATATCGGTAGGGTCCGCTCCGAGTAAAGTTATCTCCCCTCCCGTGATAGCCGCGGCGAGAGCGTAAGTCCCTGCGGCGATACGGTCCGGAATTGCCGTATGTTCCGCTCCATGCAAGGAATCCACCCCGACGACCTTTATGACGGGCGTTCCCGCTCCGGACACCGACGCGCCCATCTTGTTGAGAAGTCGCTGCAAATCGACGATCTCCGGTTCGCAAGCGGCATTATGTAAGACGGTCGTACCGGGCGTAAGCACGGAAGATAGGATCACGTTTTCGGTCGCTCCGACGCTCGGATAGTCCAACACGACTTCGCCTGCTGATTGTCGGGCATTGTCGCAGACGACGTACCCGGAGACTTCCTCAATCAAAACGCCCAGATCACGCAACGCTTTTATATGTAAATCGATTGGTCTCAATCCGATGTCGCAACCACCCGGATAAGCCACTTTTGCACCACCCGTCCTCGACAATACGCTCCCAAGTAAGAAAAAGGAACTTCTGAGGACTCTTGCTAAAGACACCGGGATCTCGTTTTTACAGATATTTTTTGCACGGATCTTGGCGGTGCCGTTCTCGAAAAAAGTCTCCGCCCCTATTTCGTCCAGAATACGGAGCATATTTTTGACGTCGCTTAGCTCCGGCACGTTGTGGACGGTCACTTCTTCTTGCGTCAGAACTGCCGCTGCAAAAAGAGGCAAAACACTGTTTTTTGCCCCTTTGATCTTCACTTCTCCACGGAGTTGTTTTCCTCCACGAACGATAATTTTAGTCATTTGCCTCCCGAAAATATCTTGCCGTAAAGACGGTACCACTTCATACTATGGTCGGTATCGCCTTTTGGTTACGACGTGAAGCGCGTAGACCAAACAATCGAACGGGTTTTTTCCGCAATAAAGAGCGATCGCTACGCTTTGCCACGCCGTACAATAGTCCGGTCGCAAAAAAGAAGGAGACGAGGCTGGTTCCCCCTGCCGATATAAACGGGAGCGGCAAGCCGGTCGGCGGTATGGATCCTGTGACGACAGCCACGTTGAGAACGGTCTGCATGGCGACGACGATCGTCACGGAAAAAGCCGTGAGGGACTCGAATCGTGTGGACGCGTTCATTGCGATCCGGAATCCGCAGACGACAAACGCCAAAAAGATCAGCAATAAAACGGCACCGCCGACCAGCCCGGTCTCCTCTACGACGACGGAAAAGATGAAATCCGACTCGGAAAAGGGTAAAAACAAGTACTTTTGACGACTGGCAAACAGTCCCACGCCAAAGAGCCCGCCGTGCCCTATCGCATAGTAAGACTGGATGAGTTGGTACCCCTCTCCCAAGGGGTTTTCCCACGGATCGATAAAAGCGATGATCCTCTTGATCCTATACGGTTCGGCAAGAATCAAAACGGGAATGGCTATGAGGACCAAAACGATCAAGAGAAAGAACCACCTCTTTTTACTCCCCGCCACAAAGAGGACGGATAGTAAACAAGCGCCCACGCACACCGTCACGCTCATATTGGGCTCCGCCATAATGAGCAGACAGATCGCGCCGCCTGACAATATCGGCACGATCATATTCTTGATCGAAACGGGCTGTCTGTCCGTCATATAGGAGGACAAAAAAAGCATCAGTCCGAACTTGGATATTTCGGATGGTTGAATGGTGGTAATCCCTAAATTGAGCCATCTTGTCGCGCCGTAACTCTCCACCCCGAGCCCGGGAATAAAGACCAAGCCGAGTAAGACAAGTGAGAGAATCAGGATGACATATCGGAATTTCTTGATCGCACCCGGCGGGATCATAGAAGCGCCGAACATCGTCACGATCCCGAAAGCAAGCGCTATCGCCTGTTTTTTGACGTAAAAGAAGGCGTCCCCGTACTCGAGATCGGCGGCATAGCTACTCGCCGAATAGATAAAGACCAGCCCGATTGCGCCGAGAAGAATCGCGATCCCCGGCAACATCCGCCTTTCGATCGTACTATACCCGGACGGCATAGACGATCTCCTTAAACTTCTTTCCCCTCTCGGCATAATTGACGTACCGATCAAAACTTGCTGAACAAGGACTTAAAAGCACGTTATCGACCGGTTTTTCGGACAGAAAGTGTACGCAGATAGCGAGATCGTCAAACACATATGCCTCTTGATAGCCCATCTTGCAGGCGGAATTATAGATCTTTGCGGCGTTATCCCCGGTGATCGCTATGTACTTTACTTTCTCGTCCAAATCCTCGAAAAAGTCGCAATAGTCCTCGTTTTTGTCGCTTCCGCCCATGATGAGTCCCACCGACCCGTCCATTGCGTCGATCGCGCTCCTACAGGCGTGGACGTTGGTGCCTTTGCTGTCGTTATAGTAGTTTTTCCCGTTTATGGTCGTCACATATTCAATACGATTGGGCAAAAAACTATACTCTTTTACGAGTTTGGTCATATTCTCTATGCGCACGCCGAAGAGTTTGCCGACGGTCATTGCGACAAGCATATTAAAGCGATTGTGTTCTCCTCTCGCTCTGCACATTTTAACGTGAGCGACGCTGTGATTTTCATAGGTGAAAAAACTGCCCTTGACGCAGGGATCGCAGAGTTTTGACCGCGTTCCGACGGGATAACACTGCGCCGCACAACCTTTGACAAAACTTCTCAAGGCGCCGTCGTCCGTATTAAAGACAAAGGAATCCGCTTCGGTCAGATTGTCGAGGATCTTCCTCTTGGTGTTTATGTAGTCCCGATAGTCGTCGTATCTGTCCAGATGATCGGGAGCGAGGTTCAGGATGACGGCGACGTCAGGATGGAACGAAGGCGCGTGCTCGAGTTGAAAACTGCTGACTTCTATTACGGCGACGTCCAACGGCGTCTTGTCTAAGACGACTTGCGAGACGGGATATCCGATATTGCCCATCGCTTTGACCCGCAATCCCGCGATGGAGAGCAGTTTTTCTATCATCGTAGTACAAGTCGTCTTGCCGTTGGTGCCCGTGACGGCGACGATCTTGCTCGTCAAAAAGGAAGATCCGAACTCCATTTCGCCGACGACCGGTACGGACAGACGATCGCAAAGGGCAAAAATCTCGTGATACTTCGATAACGAAGGACTGACTATGACGAGGTCAAAACTGGACAGGCTATCCGACAAATCGGACTTGTCGATAAAAGAAAAACCCGATATTTTCACCTTTTCATCATCGTCGACACAAAACACTTCCGCACCTTTCTCCTTCGCTAAAAATGCCGCGCTGATCCCGTTCGACTGCATCCCGTAGACTAAAACTCTCTTGCCGGATACTTCGTACATATCTCCCCCTTACAATACAAAATTGTTCGATCGCTATTGAAGCACGCCGAGGACGGCTACGACTCCCGCTATCGCCGTGACGATAGAATACATCGAGACGATCTTCGCTTCACTGTTGCCGCGCATCTCCAAATGGTGGTGGAGAGGCGCCATAAGAAAGACCCGACGCTTTTTTATCTTGTAAACAACGACCTGTATTATTACGGATATGCCGCTGAGTACGAAAGATATTCCAACCAAAAGAATGGAGAGCGGATTTTTCATAAATATGGCGACGGCGGCGCACGCACCTCCTAATGCGAGAGAGCCCGTATCGCCCATAAAAATCTTTGCTTTATGCGAATTAAACCACAAAAAGGCAATCAAACCGCCGATAAGCGCCGCTATAAACACCGCAAGATTCTTTACTTCCTCGGCATAAAGAGTCCGTCCGAGATCGGACGCGGATGAAAAAGTGAATACGGCTATCGTAAAAAAGGCTGCCAGATACAGTGCCGAAGTACTGCCGGCAAGTCCATCCAATCCGTCGGTAAGATTGACGCAGTTGGTGGTCGCGATGTATGCGATAAAACAAAGAGGAAGATACCAATAAGAGAGTTCTACCGTCGTATGCAGAAAGGGCAAAGATATAGCCGTGCCGATATACTCCGAAGAGTAGGAAAAATAGGTCGCTAAAGCCGCGATCGCCGCCTGAGAAATGATTTTTTGATACGGACGAAGTCCGAGATTCCGTTTGAAGACGACTTTAATGAGATCGTCAAGTCCCCCTACGAGCCCGTATGCAAAAGTCACAATGAGAGCAATAAGCGCCAGTCTCTTTTCCCCTTGCCAAAAAAACAAACAGGAAAGGGCCGCCGATATCAAAAAAATCAGTCCGCCCATCGTCGGAGTACCGACTTTGTCCTTGTGCTGTTCTACATAGACGAGTATCGTCTGTTTTGCTTTTGCCTTTTTGATCAGAGCGATGATCGGCGGCGCAACGATCATACCGATAAAAAATGAAGTTAAAAACGCGAAAAGTGCAACGATCAAGGAAAAAATACTCCGAACAATTTTTATTAAAACGAACGATTTTCGTCTCTATGTATTGTATTACTTTTTCCGCTCGGATATGATATTTTTTATCACCTCAAAGTCGGAATAAGGAATCTTTTTTTG
>JAFVAC010000024.1 GCA_017476265.1 Clostridia bacterium | reverse complement strand
GAAATGACGGTTTTCACACTTCTTCCCGCTGCGGCGCGTAGTATTCTTGCGGGCGTAACGTTCCTTTCTTCCATATCGTTGCTTGCCCTTGTGATATACGGAATTTTGTCGCGCTCCCGCGCGTGGATAGCGACGATCAACGGCGCATTGCTCCTTGTGACAACGGGTTTTGCCACCTACCTGATGTGCACCGCGGTAGACCCCGAAAACTATCCGCTTTCCTTTCCGTGGCTGTGGATACTCATGATAGCGATTCCGCTGTTAATATACGACATCGGCGCAATTATTATCACGCACTACAATCATAAGAACGTGCTTTCCCCGTCATCGGTCAAGGAAACGCTCGACAATCTCGATTCGGGTGTATGCTTTGCGGACGGTAATGGCAGAATTATTCTCGTCAATAAAACGATGGCGAAACTTGCTTCCGTCCTTCTCGGAAGTTATCCGCAGACGATTGCCGAACTCAACGCCGCGCTTGCCCGCGCGGATGGAAACGTGGAAAAACTCGACGAAAACCTCTATCGTTTCGGGGGCGGAAAGGTTTGGCGTTTTGTCACCGTGCCTTTTGAAGATAAAGCCTTAACGGGGTTTACTCAAACGACGGCGCAAGACGTGACGGAAGTGTACGAAACCAACGATAAGATCCGACGGGAAAACGAAAAACTGCAAGAGGCTATCGAGGAAACCAAAAAATTGATGGTTCGCCTTGCCGACAGAGTCCGCGAACAGGAAACGCTCGCTTTGAAAATCAAAGTCCATAACGACATCGGCGCAAGCCTGATCGCTTTATCCCAAGTGCTGACAACAGGAGACGACGACAACGTAGAAAATCTGCTGCGTGACCTTCAACACGCCGTGTGGCATTTCAATACGTCGGACGAAGCGAACAAAGACACCTTCGACGACGTGATAAAACAAGCGAAGACAATGGGTATCTCGCTTACACTCCAAGGCAAGATCCCTACGGAGCTACGCTTTGAAAAGGTCATTGTCCTTGCCGCCAGGGAGTCCGTCACTAACTGTTCCAAACACGCCGGCGGTAACGCAGTAAACATCCGCATAACGCAAAGGGACGACTTGTATGTCGTAGAGATCACCAACAACGGCGACCCGCCGAAAGAGGAGATCATGGAGGGTGGCGGTCTGACGTCGTTGCGCCAAACCATCGAAAACGCAGGCGGCAAAATGTACGTTTCGCACAAGCCTACTTTCATTTTGATACTGAATCTGCCGAGAGAGGAAAAGAGAAAATGAATACAATAAACACCGTACTTGTAGAAGACAATTACTACGTTCAGGAAGTCTTGAAACAGATGATAGAGGGCGATGAGCGATTTCATTTGGTCGCCACTTTCGACGACGCATTTGAAGCGGAAAAGTTTTGTGTAAAAGGCGGTATCGGGCTTGTACTTATGGACGTTCAGACCAAGAACAATCATTCGGGGCTTGCCGCAGGCAAACGCATTAAAGAAGTGCAACCGAAAACAAAAATCGTGGTCGTGACTTCTCTTGTCGATTCCGAAGTATTGAAAGAAGCGAGAAGCGGCGCGGCGGACAGCCTGTGGTATAAGGATTACGGCACGAAAGATATTATGGGCGTCATCGAAAGGACGCTTGCCGGAGAGAACGTCTTTTCCGACAATGCGCCTAACGTCACGCTGAAAGATTTGTTTTCCGAAGAGCTGACCGACAAACAGTTAAAGTTATTACGCTTATACGTTATGGGATACACGCACAAAGAGATGGCGGAAGAACTCGGTATGACCGAAAGAAACGTCCGGTGGCACCTTGATAATATGGTAGAGAAAGGAAACTTTGCCAACAAGCACGAACTTCTCATCGCCATACTCGACAGCAAACTCATCGTCACAAGCCTTTTGGACGAAGATATATAAGGATAACGTTTATACGTGTTGCCCGACTTCGGTCGGGCTTTTCTTTTAGAAAAAAAATTTTGAAAAACTTGCTCAAAACTGTCAAAATAGCAGTGACAGGCATTTTTGCTTTCAGTAAAATTTTATACTGTATAAGCGTAAATAGTCGCTTTATATAACCATAAAAAGGAGTTAGCGTATGAACAGAGTAAGCAAAAAAAACCTCACGATGTTGTTCGTCGGTCTGTGTGTGGCGCTCTTGGCAGTATTCGCCGTTTTGTTTTGCGTCTCGCAATCCAAGGCCACGGCTTTTGCCGCTTCCATCGGAGCGAGCGAGGTCAAAATAGGCGGCGTGTCCTTTCAGTCGGGGGGTAGTAATTACTACCGTAACGGTGATACGGATACGTTTACGGGCGACGCCGAAAACTACAACGCCAAATATGAACCGACCGAAGGTCGGCTGACTCTCAAGAATTTTGAGGGCAACTTTACCAACAAGTATGGCGTTGAAAATATCTCAATCAACGATTTCGAGATCGTTTTAATCGGCGACAATACCATCACCGTGCAACCAGACAATGGCGTTTCGGAAGTTTACGGCATCGATACCGCTTATAGCTTGACAATCAGCGGTGAAGGGTCCTTGACGATCAACATAGAAAACGATACTTCGGGAAATATCCATTGCCATGGGATTCATTGCAACGGGCACTTTACAATGAACAGCGGTTCGCTCAAGGTTAATATCGGAAAGAATTATTTCAATGACAATGGAGAGATTCAGGGTGGACGCTCTTATGCTATTTTCGCCTATGACAGCGTCAATATCGGCGGCGATGCCGGCTTGGACTTCAATATAGATCTGTATGGGACGGCTTGCGGTATTTTATGCGGTTACGACGGCACCGAAGTGAGCCGACTCAACGTGACTACTTCGGGCAACGTCGATATTAAGATCGTCAATAAAGGAATTAACGGTTATAGCTATGGATTACTCAACGAGGCTCATGGTAGCGAAGAAGGAACAGGACAGATCAACTTAACCGGTTCCGGTACGATCAATATCAAAGGCATTGACGGGCAGATATATGCGGGTGTGTACATAGGGTATAAGTCCGACGTTGAAGTGCGTATCGAACACGGAGAGCTCAACATAACCAATGCGACGTATGGTATTTATAGCATGATATACCAATATTATGATGAAGAGCAATCCGTTAGTCTGAATCTACCCGATATCAAGATCATTGATTCGACGGTCTCTTTGTATGAGTGCGTAGTCGGTATATACACTAGATACAACGGCGTATTGATCAACAATTCCACCGTAACGATCGACGCGACGGGAGATAACAGCGCTGTCGGCTTCAATACCGGTATTGATTTGCCCAGATATGGTTGTTTATACGGGGTCAACGTAATCGGTAATTCCCAAGTTACCATCACCTATGCGTCCGGCGAAAACGATACCGGCATTGGAGGTTGTGTTAACAATTATTATCAAACGGAAGGACTATTTGATCTTTCAGGTGGCGCCATTACGATCAAGAACAGTGAAAACGTGGCGCCCAAAGCCATCATTTTTGCAACTAAGTTGGGCGACCATACCTTGTTGACGCAAGGCGCGGAAAATGACTTGAAATATTCCAATCCCGATGGGATCCTCAAGTTTGAATACAAACCCGGTCATTCGATCACCTTTGACGCTAACGGCGGATCGGGTGAAATGGCGGGTGCCGAGGTCCTTGAGACCTTAACGTACGAGTTGCCTGCGAGTACGTTCGGAGCGCCGGACGGCAAGCGCTTCAGGTGTTGGAAAGTGGGCGAGGAAGAAAAGCAAGTCGGCGACACGATCACGATGGGTGATTCCGACGTCAACGTCGTTGCCCAATGGGAGACCTTTTGGACCGTTTCGTTCGACGCAAACGGCGGTAGCGCGGCAATGGACGATCAAATCGTTTCGCCGGGTACGTACGATCTGCCCGCGTGTGCGTTTATAGCACCCGACGAGCAACATGGTTTTGTCGGGTGGTCCTATGCCGCGGACGGCGGTATCATTGAAACCGACAGTATCGACGTACAAAGTAACGTCAAGTTGTATGCCCAATGGGCAGATATCATTGTCATCGAAAAGATCGTCGGCACGTCCAATATTGCCGGAGGTATGAAGGTGGGCGAGATCAATATCGAGTTCGAAGAAGATACTATCACTTGGCTCATCGAAGGCATCTACGATTGGGATAACGCGTTTTCATACAACAATGTAGATCCTTTGGATGCCGAGGCGGTATTGACCAAGGACAATACCTATATCCTCGTCATCAAAGTTTTTCCCAAACAGCCCAACATGTTTGCCAATAGTATAGAAGAGACGATCGATGGAGTTGAGGGCAAGATAGGCAGTTCGGTTACCGTCAACGGAAAGAATGGAAGGCTGTATGCATTTGAGATGTATATTCCTGCCGAGCTCGTGTTTGAAGATAGCGAAGATCTGGACATTCCCGATTCCGTCACTAATATCGAAGTGCGTGTTCTTTTGGGCAAAGCGGTAACGGGTGGCGTTTGGCCTTATACCTTCTCGATCGTTGGAGACGTGCCCGGGCTTAGCGTCAACAATCAAACCTTGAGATACATGAGGAACGAAAAAACCGGCGCAACGACCGCCACGATCAAGGTGACCGATAAGCGCGGGATAGAGGCTATGGTCGAGATCAACGTCGGCGCCGTCTGCGCTCACGAAACCTCTGCAGTAATGAACTTTACAGCGACAGGATATGAAAGCGGTAGATTGACACAAAGCGATGAGCCGTTCCGCCCGTATAAGTTCAGCTTGGACAATGAGGAGAGTTGGACAACGGTCGAAACGGCAGAATACGAGATCGTATCCGGTATCGGTGCCCCCGCTATAGATAAGGGCATCAAATACATGGTTTTGGGTGATATTGAAAGGTTGACTGTCGATTCTTACTCGTTTACGCTCGCTGTTCATAGAGCGGAGGACCCCACGGGGATCACCGCTAAGGCGTGCACGACAGAAGACAACAACGACGGTGCGCTCAATAACACCGGTTCGGGCATGGAGTACAGGCTATCGACCGGCAACGAATGGACAAAGTGCGGCATTACGACGACCGGACCTTTGCCCGCCGGTACTTATTATATTCGAGAGAGAGCGTACAGCAACTGTTTGACCTCCAATTATATTTCGGTTACGATCGCCGAGTACAGTCAACAAGTTTTGCAGGGTACGGTCGGTATCCGGGGCGAGTTGGCTTTCGGAGAGACGTTGACTGCCGATACCGACGGTTTGACCAATGTGACCGGCATTTTATCCTATCAATGGAAGCGTAATGGCAACGCGATCGATCAAGCGACGGATTCTACTTATATGTTGACGCAGGCGGATATCGGTACGACCATTACAGTTGCGGTGACCAGTAGTAAAGAGGTCGGAGAAGTCGTCGGCACAGCCGGCGGGACCATTACCAAAGCCGAACAAAAAAGAACGCCCTCAGGCTTGGTCGGCGTAAGACCTCTGTCGTTGACTCAGTCAAATACCGGCAAGATCACCGGTGTGGACGAGACGATGGAGTGGAGCAATATCAACGAAAATTATATCGCCGTCGAAGGTAGCGAGATCACCGGATTGAATCTCGGCAAATACTATGTTCGGTATAAAGAAAACGCCACGCACTTTGCCGGCGACTATGTCAACGTCATAGTACCGCAAGCTTGGGCGACTCTCACTTTTAAACAGGGCGAAGGTTCGGGGACGATGGATCCGGTCCAAGTGGAGATCGGTCAAGTCTACGTTTTGCCGCCGTGTAGCTATGAAGCGCCCCAGAACAAACGTTTCCGCTGTTGGAGCGTTGACGGTTACGACCGTCCCGTCGGATATGAATATAACGTAACTTGGGACATCAATATAAATGCCGTGTTCGCAAACTTTGTGACTTTGCATTTCAACGCAGGAGAAGGCAGCGGCGAGATGGAAGATGTGGAACAATCCGTCAATTCCAGTTATATTTTGCCTCCTTCGACGTTTACCCCGCCGCAAGGAAAATATTTCTATCAATGGAATTGGAACGAAAATTACTATCAACAAGTGGGCAAATATGCCAGTATCGATGCGGAAGACATTACGTTTATTGCCATCTATGAAGATCGCTTTACCGTGACCTTTGAAGCGGGCGAAGGAAGCGGAGAAATGGATCCGCAACAAGGCGGGCATCTATATGTCTTGCCCGATTGCCTCTTCCAAGCGCCGGAGAACAAAAGCTTTTCCGCTTGGTCGGTCACGGCAAACGGAGCGACGTGGGAAGCCCAACCCGGTCATAACGTGATTGTCGTCGCCCCCATTACGGTGACAGCGTTATGGGAGCATAAACACAAACTGGAAGCGGTGGAAGCGCATTCCGCCACTTGTTCCCTAGAGGGTAATACCGCTTATTGGCGCTGTACGAGCTGTGATAAGCTGTTTGCCGATAAAGACGGCGAAGAAGAGATCGCGCTTGAAAGTACCGTCATTGAAAAAGAACCTCATACTGAAGTCATTGACAAAGCCGTTGCCCCCACTTGTACCGAGACAGGACTGACCCAAGGTTCGCATTGCTCTGTTTGCGGAACGGTTTTGATTGCACAAGAAGTTATTCCCGCACATGGACACGACTGGGGCGAATGGACGGTAACGACTCCGGCGCAAGTCGGCGTAAAAGGCGTAGAAACGCATGTTTGCTCTCGTGATGCGAACCATATCGAAACGAGAGATATTCCTGCGCTACCGTATGAGTACAATACTGTGGACGACGTAAAGGTCTATAAATATGAAATAGCGCAAGGTCAAGAGAAAGACGTCAGCGGATTGTTTGAAGAAGCCAAAGCGGAGAACGGCAAGGTGGAACTCACATTAGGTACGCTCACGCTCACCTTTGACGCGAATGCAGTAAATGCCATCGGCGGCAATAACGTTTCTCTTACTGCAAATGTTGTCACCGAGAACTTGACTATCGAAGGCGCACAGCTCGCTATCGAAGTAACACTTTCGGGCGCGACCTTTGCAATGGGCAAAGCGACCGTTTCCGCACCGTTTACGACGGCAGTACCCGAAGGCATAGTTGCCAAAGTGTATTATGTCAACGGAAACGAGAAGACGGATATGAACGCTGTCTTTGCGGACGGTAAGGTGACGTTTGAAACGACGCACTTCTCCGACTATATCGTCGTGTTTGAAGAGAGCCGAGGACTCTCCGGCGGTGCGATCGCAGGGATCGTGATCGGATGCGTCGTTGCGCTTGCCGGTATCGCTGTCGGTGTGTTCTTCTTGCTCAAAAAGAAAGGCGTCCTCAGTCGCAAACAAACTGTCGAGACGTAAATGCGTCGATAGACAAGTCCGACAACAAGGACTTCGATTTGATCGGAACGAAAAAACAGGGTGTCGCTTGTGGCGGCACCCTGCTTTTGATCGTTGTTCTTACTCTTTTATTCCTCGGTTTTTTCTTTGTGCAATTTAGCGGTAAAAGAGGGTGAAAAAATGTTCTTTGTCTTGACGTACAACAGATCTTTATCGATCAGCTTCATAGCGCCGTCAATGAGCTTTTTCGTGGCTTTATCTTGCGTCTCCAAAAGTGCTTGGATAAATTCTATACCGGGATTTTCCGAAAACTCAACGGAGAGTATTTCGTTGTTTTTGCCGAATTTGAATGAGATGTATCTGGTGGAAGCAAACTCAAGGAAGAAAACGCGAACGACGAAATAAGGTTCTCCTTTTGCGCTCAAAAAGAATCTTCCGTCCACCACGCAATCATAAAGATTGTTATAAAAATCGAACGATTGACGGATCCCTTCCGCAAAGTTAAACCGAAGACTATACTCTTGCGATCCTTCCATAATGGTCAAGGTACATTCGTTATCGTTCTTATCAAAAGCAAGAGATCTGACTCCTTTGACGTAAGTGCCCATTTCATTTTGCAGAATCAAGGGGAGGATGCCGCAAGAGTTGGCTATTTTCTGCATCGGAGTATATTTTTGACCGACGATCGTGTCATAGTAATAATGAAGATTCTGATAGCTCGGCGCGTCGTGAGAGCCCATTTTATTGACGTAAGAAAAGTTTTTGTCTATGTCGTAAGCGAAGTATTTTTCCGCGATCGCGTACATGTTACTCCCATGAAAAGCTTCGTTGTTGGCGCAGCAAGTGACGATGACGATTCCGGTGTTGCGATAGATGAGAATATCTTGGTTGTACATACCGTTGAAGCAGCAAAAGTTCGCGCTTTCTTTTACCCACATCTGGTATCCGTAATCGAATCGATGACCGAAAGCCGTCGCTTCGTATTCTTTTTTTGACATTTCGCGTATCCATTCTTCGGAGATGACGCATTCGTTGTTATAGACGCCGTAGTCACGCATCAAGATTCCGAGTTTTGCCATATCTTCGGGCAAGATATACAGTCCCCAGCCGCTCTTGGCGATACCTTCGGGGGAGCGCTCGAAGTATGTTTTGGAGATGTCCAGCTTGTCAAAGATCTTTTCTTGAATGTAGTCGGACAAGGACCTCCCGGTCAATTTTTCGATGATGGCACCGATGATATAAGTATTCAGAGAATTATAATCGAATTTTTTCCCAATGCCGAACTTGTTGGCGGAATTAAAGTAGTCCGCTATCCACTTTTTGGACGATGCGCTCTCCAGTTCGTTAAAAGCATTTCCGGTGCTCATCGTCAAAAGATGCCTTAGAGTGATCTTTTTGTTTTGCAAATTGCCGACTTTGTTTTCCACGCCCAACAGTTTGCACGCGGGCGTATCGAGATCCAGACCGGTCTCGTCATACAGCGCGCCGAGAGCGAGAGTGGTCACGGTCTTCGTGGCGGAAAATACGCAGTCCCAAGAGTTATTGACATACGGATGTTCATATCGTTCCGCAATGACCGCACCGTCTTTCAATACTAAAATGCGGTTTGCACGGATGGACATATCGTTCGAGATCTCATTCAAAAAGGATTCGACGTATTTTTCGGGGAGTCCGACTTGTTCGGGTGAGAGACGAGGGAGAAAACGAACGCTTTCTTCCTGCGGATATATTTCCGTTTTGTCTCCGACAGTCTTTTTTAGGATAGAGGAAGTCGATTTATTGGTATTCAAATTGCGTGTCAATAAAATGATGCTGTTTAACGCGGCTCCGAGAGGCATAAAGAACTCCTTTTTGTTAAAGTATAATAATAACTATATCATTTTATGGATTTATTTTCCACTATTTATTTAAAATTAAAAAATATTCTTGACAAAATTTACGGTATCTTATAAAATATAGTTAACAATTAGATTGTGCGCAATCTATTGATTCTGTTTAGGAGTGTGGCATATGACAAACGTTTATGATTTTACGGTTAGAGACGCAGACGGACAAGAAGTAAGTTTACGAGAGTACGAGGGGAAGGTATTGTTGATCGTCAATACTGCTACCGGTTGTGGCTTTACGCCGCAATACGAGGGGTTGCAAAAATTATACGATCAATATAAAGACAAGGGTTTTGTCATTTTGGACTTTCCGTGCAATCAATTTATGAATCAGGCTCCCGGTACACAGGCGGAGATCTCTTCGTTCTGCCAGCTCAACTACGGCGTCACCTTCCCACAGTTTGAAAAAATCAAAGTGAACGGCAAGGACGCCATTCCTCTTTACGAATATCTGAAGGAACAAAAAAAGGGTGCTTTCGGAAAGAAGATTTCTTGGAATTTCACCAAGTTTCTCATTTCTCGAGAAGGGGAAGTAATCGCCAGATTCGCTCCGAACACGAAGCCCGAAGATCTGGAAGCGAAGATTGTAGAATTGTTGTAAAAATGGAATATATTTATAATACCTCTATGGTTTGTTCAAAGACGATCACGTTCGACTTGACTGGCGACGTCGTAACAAATGTGCGTTTTACCGGTGGTTGCAACGGAAACTTGAAAGCCGTGGCAAAACTGGTGGACGGTATGACCGTCAACCAAATCGTTGAAAAGTTAGAGGGGAACACATGCGGTCCACGACCAACGTCTTGTGCGGACCAACTCTGTAAGGCCATAAAAAAAGCTTACGCAGAAGCAAACGAATGACCTCTCTTTGATTTCGCCGAAGTTTCTTCGGCGAAATCAATATCAAAAACTCATGGAACGATTTGAATCATTAAAACTGAAAAATCAACTTTGTTTTCCGCTTTATGCCGTCTCAAAAGAGATCGTAAAACGATATCGTCCACTTCTTGAGACGCTCGACTTGACCTACACGCAGTATATCGTTATGATGGTGCTTTGGGAAAAGGAAAGCTCTACCGTCAAAGACCTCGGAGAGAAGTTGTTTTTAGATTCCGGTACCTTGACGCCCGTACTGAAAAGTTTGGAGAAAAAGGGTTTCGTTCGCAGAGAGAGAGACAGATCCGATGAGAGAGTAGTCAACGTCTTTATTACGGATGAGGGGATGAACTTGCGACAAAAGGCCGTTTCCGTCCCTCCGCTTATCGCACAATGTATATCTTTGACTGCGGAGGAAGCAATGGAGCTGTATCGCGTTTTGTACAAGCTGATAGGCGAACTGTACGGGAGGGGCAATTACCAAGAATGAAGTGCAATTTATGCCCTAACAAATGTAATATTGACAGAGACGTGACTGAGGGCGTTTGCCACGCGGATAATACGATGCGAATCTGTCGTATCGCTCCGCATTTTTCGGAAGAGCCTCCCATAAGCGGGACGAGAGGAAGCGGAACGGTTTTTTTCAGCGGATGCAGTTTGGATTGTCAATTTTGTCAAAACAGTGAGATCAGTAAGTCTAAAGTAGGGCAACCCTTTTCGCCGCAACAACTGGCTGATGCGTTAAAGAATCTGGTCGACGAGGGCGTCCACAATATTAATTTCGTTACACCGACGCATTTTTCTCATAGGATCGTTGAGACATTATGTATCTACCGCCCCCCGGTTCCGATCGTATATAACACTTCGGGATACGAATTGCCGGAAGTGATAGAAAATCTTTTCCCCTATGTAGACATCTTTTTGACGGATTTTAAGTATGCCGATGACAGATTGGCAAAGAAGTACTCACGCCGGGAAAAGTATTTGGAATACTGCTTGGCTTCTACTGCAAAAATGGTAGAGGACAAGCCGCCACTTTATGATGAAAACGGGTTACTACGACAAGGGGTGATCGTGCGACACCTGATGCTCCCTACGGAGATACAAAACACGCTTGAGGTGATCGACATTTTTTCCGACAGGTGGAAAGACAGAGCTATTTTCAGTCTGATGTCACAATTCTTTCCGGCTTATAAGAGCCAAATAAAGCGTACATTGAAGCCCGTCGAGTACAAAATCGCTTGTTCGCGCCTGCTGGAAAGGGGGGTGGAGAACTGCTTTGTGCAAGAGCTCTCCTCCGCCAATGAATCCTACGTGCCGCTATTCGATCTGCGATAAATAAGGTTTGTTACGGGATCGATTTGTCGGTCAGGATCTTTAACGTCTCCAATACTTCGTTGCCGCCTAGGTCCTGTATTTTCGAAAAGTCCGGTTGCTTGTCGGATAAAGGCGCGGTAGAATAACTCCGTTCATTATCTATCGTTTTCTCGAATCGGCCGAAAGAATCGGGTTGGTTCGGAGTATGTATGTTGCTCTCGGATCGTTGCGGATTATTCATCTTATTTTGCCCGTTCATCATCGTGGTAAGAAGCATGAGCATCATAGGATTGAACCCGTTTGACATAGAGGAAGAATTTCCGTTATCGGCGAAAGGTGAAGATTGCGTGTTATTATTGCGGGACTGGATTGTTTGTAACAACAAATCAGTCAATTCATTGTTGTTTTTTCCTTGCTGCATACTCAACAAAAGAGGCAGAATTGTACGAAGATCCATTTATACCCCCAATATTAACTGTTTTTCAAACGAAGAATGAGTTCTTTCATTCTTTCGGCTTGTTCCGGCGATAAGAACGGTGTCGCTCTTTGATAAAAGTCGTCCAGCTCTTTTGCCGAGACGTTTCCACTGGAAAGACTTCCGTATCGAAACAATTCCGCCATAAGTTGTTCTTCATTATATCCTGAATACTTATTTAATAGTTCCTGAGGCGTGGAAGGATCGGTATTTTTGTTGGGGGGATTTTTCGATTCGGCGTTTTTTTTACGAATATAATCCGCTACGTTCATATTGATTCCTTTTTGTCAGTATATGTGAAAGTCCGAGCGATTGTGCAAGATGTTTTCAATAGCGTTCAAAGTGATTTCAGCGTCGGACAAAGTGTTGTCTACGCCGACGCTGAAACGGATTGCTCCATATGGAAGCGTGCGTAAATATCTATGCGCCAAAGGGGCGCAGTGCAAACCCGCTCGAACGCATATCCCATATTGGTTCAGTCGATCGGCACCGTCGCCGCAATCCATTCCGGGAAAGTTGACAAGAATGATGCCGTTGTTCGCGGCGATTATGTTTGCTCCGCGTATCTCGCTTAACCCGAGCTTCAGAGATCGGAATACCTTATCTCTCTTTTGATAAAGACTTTCAAAATGAGTCATCGTATACAAGATTCCCTTTTGCAGTCCCGCGATACCGGGCGTATTCATAGTGCCGGATTCCAGTCCGTCGGGGATCGAGTCAGGTTGCATTAAAGATAAAGAAGAGGATCCCGTACCGCCGAGAATAAGAGCCCTAATCGGTATTTCATATTTGCTGAGCAAAAAACCCGTTCCTTGCGGACCGTGCAAAGATTTATGCCCCGAAAATGCGCAAAGATCGACGTCGGATAGGTTGACGTCGATATGCCCGGCGGCTTGCGCCATATCGACCATGACCAAGCAGTCGGTCTTGTTCTTGATCGCTTTTGTGATTGCCGAGACATCGGGCGTCTCCCCGGTCACGTTGCTCATTGCGGTGATTACGACTAATGAAGTATCCGACGTGACGGAACGTAGCAAAGGCGAAGCAATATCTCCTTTTTCCGGCGACACGATCCTTAATTCGATATGCTTATCGAGTGAGAGTGCTTTTAACGTCCGAAGGACCGAATTGTGTTCGTATATCGTTGTCACAACGTTTCCTTTCAGACAAAGCCCTTTTATTGCGAGATTGAGCGCTTCGGTACAGTTTTTTGTGAATACGACGTTGCCGTCGAAAAAACGCCGTTTGATTTCTTCTCTGCAGCTTTCTACGGTCGAGGCTGCGCGTAAACTTTCGTCGTGGCTACCGCGCCCCGGGTTGGCGCTATGGCACAGTTCTTTTTTTACGGCGCGGATGACGGATGTCGGCTTGAATCTTGAGGTGGAAGCGTTGTCGAAATAAATCATATCGGTCCTCAATTATTAGTATGTTTTGCAAATGAAAAGCGGAACTCCGGCCGATAGAGCGGAATACGATTGTATTAGGCGCAGCAAGTGCTTTCTAAGGAGGAAATTATGGATATGCTTGCAGTTTTTCAAACGAGGAACGACGCATTAAGGGTGTCTCGTTTTTTAAGAGAAAAGGGTATAGCTTGCTCGATCGTTTCGACCCCCGCTTCGTTAAAAATGGGATGCGGACTGAGTATAGTCGCGTCTTCATCGGTTAAAGGTGCGATAGACGCCGCTATTGCCGGGATCAAAGCGACAAGTTTTCGCGGTTATTTTGTACGGAAATAGCCTTTTAGACGCCTAAAGGGAAGTGTTTTTTCTTGACATTGTTTTTTGGACTATGTTATTCTATTATTTAATAGAATACTAATTAAAGCGATGTTTTAAGAAACAATGAGCGTTTTTGCGTACGATTTGAAAAAAGACGATTTGCCTTGCGGTATTTTTTATACCGAAGGGGAAGACTCTTATTGGCAAAAACGAGTAGAAACTATTTTTCGTTCTATAGTCTCTCCCGATTCTTTGTCCCTGTATGTTTTCGATAAATTGTCCGGCGTCGGCGATATTTTTTCCGCCCTGAATACGTTCGGATTGTTTGACGACAAAAACGTAATAATCGTCTCGGACAACGAATATACCTTTTCTACGCAAGATCATGCGGAAATGGAGAAGATGGACGCGTCCGACGCTTACGTTCTTTTCTTGAATGGCAAGAGCCTTAACGACAAGGAAAAAAAGCGTTTTACGAAAATAACGTGTTCCAAGCTCGATAAATACGCGTGCGCCAAGTATTCCGCACCGCTTTTTGAGTATGGCGTAGAAAAAGACGCTTTGGCAAAGTTGATCGAATTAACGGATTGCGATATGGCGAAAATCCATATCGAAGCGCAAAAGTTGATCGCATTTGCGGGGGGCAGATCTGTGACAATAAACGACGTGACGGAGGTCGTCGCGGAAGAGACGGAGGCTCAGATCTTCTCTTTTACGTCAGATGTCATCGCCGGTCGTAAAGAGCGTGCTATGTACACTTTGGAGAAGTTGCAAAAAAAAGGCGACGCTCCCGGTTACATTCTTTCCGTACTGATCAGTCAATACAGAAGGATACTCTTCGCCTCGTTGAGCAAAAAGACGGACGCGGAACTCGCCGCCGTTTTGAAAGTGAAGGAATATGCGATAAAGAAAGCCAGGGCAGAAAAAGCGGGAGGGAATAGATTCCTGAGGCGAGTATTGTCGATGTTGGTCTCGTACGAGTATTCTTTTAAGAACGGACAAATGAGCGAAAAGGCCGCTCTCGATGCGGCGATGGAACGATTGATCGGAGGTGCCGTATGAGGTGGCTTTTTCGAGACAAAATTATCGGGAAATTGATTAAAGTTCCGACGTTCATTTGGTTTTTATTACTTTGTGCTGCGGAATTTTTCGGGGCGGCATACGCCAATCTTTATAATGCGCAAATCGTGACGAAGGAATACGTCAATGCTCTGGCGGACAATGGGGTTACTGTCAATAAAGTTGTCTTTGAAATTGTTTTTTGCGTCTTTTCCGGTTTGGTTGCGGGAGCGATTTGCGAGTTGATCATTCGAATTGCCTATGCGGTGATAAGGCGATTTGCTTTGAGCGTTAACAAGGCAGATTTTTGCTTCAGAGTTCGATTGGTCATTATCCTATCGGATCTGATCCTTGGGCTCGTCGGGATCGTTTATTTTTTCTATCCCGTGGTGCAAGGGATCGTCTCTTCGGTATTGGAAATAGCCGTCCCCGCTTTGTTATTGGGATGGTTTTATGAAGATCTCCGCGAAAGATTTGTTCCCGCGCAGAATCAAGCAAAGGTATTCGGCTTCGTCTCCAGATTCTATCTTGGGATTTATTTGGCTTTAGGCGTTTTGAATCTTATATATGAAATGGGGCTTTACTTTGCGGAGCTGACCGTGTTGGAGATCGTTGAGTTAGCATTGGATCCCGCCGTCGTATTGATCTTGGGCGTCGTTGCATATCTCAACTACCGCAGACTGAAAAACATTTCCGAACATTCTTTGGGAGGAATTGACAATAATGAACAACAAAAACCAAAAGATGAAACGATATTCAAAGATTTTGGGTTTTAGAGGTGAAAAATGATTTTTGGTGTAGGTAACGCAGTTTCTTTGGTGATAGCCGTTCTTATTACCGCGTTGGTGGCAGTATTTTTTATAAAGAAAAAGTCACCTGCGTTGATTGCCATATACGGCGCGTCTATGTTGATCTTTATCGGTATACACGTTCTCGCATGGTTTTATGACAATATGGAGCTTGCGACAGCGACTGTCGATTTGGTACTCATCGTAATGGGGGTAGTCGGCGTAGTCGTCTATCAAAATGATTTCAAACAGATGTTCGTCAGCTTGAGCAAACTTGCCAAACGACAGCATGCGGTAAATTATTCCGATGAAGATATCCAAAATGCCATAGATGAGATCGTCAAAGCGTGCCAGACTATGTCGAAAGCACGGACGGGCGCTTTGATCTTGATCGTGCCGACCAAGCTGGAAGATCAGATCAAGAATTCAGGCGTTGAGATCGGCGGAAAACTTTCAGCCTCTCTATTGGTGAGTATTTTCAATACGAAGGCGCCTATGCATGACGGTGCCGTCGTCGTCGAAGGGAACAAAGTCGTAGCCGCAGGTTGTTTTTTGCCGCTGTCGCAGACGCAAGCCATCAGCAAAGATATCGGAACGAGACATAGAGCCGCTATCGGTATCACGGAAGAATCCGACAACGTTAGCATCGTCGTAAGTGAAGAAAACGGCATCATATCCGTAGCCAAAAAAGGTATTTTGCGTAGATATATCACACCGGAAAGACTGTCGGATATTTTATATGAGACGTATGGCGTAACCGGCAAAATGAAGTATTGATCGAAAGGATAAGGAATCACAATGGGTAGTGTCGTTTGCAAAAGAAAAATAATGATCCCACAGTATGTCGATATGGGGAAATGGGCGGTTATTGCCTGCGATCAGTTCAGTGCGCAACCCGATTATTGGAAAGAACTTGAGGAAAAAATCGGTGCAGCGCCCAGCACGATGAAAATGATCTTGCCGGAAGTTTATTTACAAAAAGACAATTCTGAACGGATCGCAAAAATCAATCATACGATGAGGAATTATTTGCGGGGAGGAATACTTAAAGAGTCAGAGTGTTTTGTTTTGACCGAGAGGACTTTCCCCAATGGGAAAAAACGTTTGGGATTGGTTGTTACTATAGATCTCAACGAATATGAATATTTATGGAGGACCAGACCGATCCGAGCAACGGAAAAAACGATAAAAGATCGTATTCCTCCGCGGATGCAGATACGTCAGGACGCCCCAATGGAGGTCTCTCATATTTTGTTATTGATGGATGATCGCAAAAAGTCCATTATAGAACCGCTCTATGCAAAAAGAGAGGAATATAAAAAACTGTATGACTTTGACCTCAATATGGGAGGAGGACATATCGTCGGGTACGAAATAAAAGAAACAGACGATATCATTAAGTCTTTCGACGCATTATTGGATCCGGAGCTACAGATGGAAAAATACGGTTGCAATGCCAAAGTGGAGTTCGTCGTCGGAGACGGGAATCACAGTATGGCGACGGCAAAGGATCACTGGAGATATCTTAAACGCGACTTATCGAGGACGTTACGAGCAAGACATCCCGCAAGATTCGCTCTTGTTGAAGTGGCGAATTTGTACGATGAAGATTTGACGTTCGAGCCGATCAATCGAGTGGTTTTCGATTGCAAAGAAGATTTGATAGAGGAGATAAAGACCCGTTTGAGTATTACGGAGGACCAAGCGACGGAAAAAACAAGCGATGTCACTCTTTTGGCAGATGGAAAAGAAATAAAAATCACGGTACCTCTTCCTGCCGGAAAGACAATAAAAATCGTTCAAGATTATCTCGATCAATTAGTCAGACGACATGCCTGCAGAGTCGAATATGTCCATGGATACGAACATACTGTGGACGTAGCCAAGAATAATGGTATTGGCATATTTATGCCTATTTTTGAAAAAGAAGAATTGTTTGATTATGTCATTCACGAAGGCGTTTTGCCTAAAAAGTCTTTTTCTATAGGAACGGCGGAGAGTAAAAAATACTATATTGAAGCAAAGAAAATTGTTTTTAAATAAAGAGGATATATGAACATTAAAGTTTGCAAATTCGGTGGCACGTCCATGGCGGACAAAAACTCTATTTCTCGAGTAAAAGAGATCATTTTGTCGGATAAAGAGCGCAGATTTGTCGTAGTCAGTGCCCCCGGAAAAAGATTTAAGGAAGATATCAAAGTTACGGACGTTTTATATGAATGCTATGATGAAAAGGTCAAGACGGGAGAGTGCAAAAATAAGTTTTCGGTGATCCGTGAAAGATTTGAGGGGATTGTAGCCGATCTGGGGCTCTCTATCAATATCAGCGATCGTCTTGATGAGGTGGAGAGGGGTATAAACGCGAGTTCTTCTCCCGATTATGCGGCGAGCAGGGGATAGTATCTGAGTGCTCTTATCGCCAGTGAAGTATTGGGATTGGAGTTTGTGGACGCTGCGGAGATCATTCGGTTCAATACTCTGGGTAGGTTCGACTCCGAGACGACGAATGATTTGGTCAGCAAGAGACTTTCACTCGAAAAGGGCGCCGTTATACCCGGCTTTTACGGTGCGCTCCCTGACGGGACGATCAAGACTTTCACGAGAGGCGGTAGCGACTTTACGGGAGCCATAGTTGCGAGAGGAGTCATGGCAGACATCTATGAAAATTGGACAGATGTCGATGGTTTTATGACGACAGATCCAAGAATCGTTGACAATCCCGTTATTATCGACGTTTTGAGCTATGAAGAATTGAGGGAGCTCTCTTATATGGGCGCAAGCGTTCTTCATCCTGATTCCACCTTTCCGTTGCAGGGGACGACGATCCCGATCAATATAAAAAACACCTTTAACCCTTCAGCGAAAGGAACGTTTATCGTGAAAGATACGGCGGCAAGAGGAGGAAGGCTGATCACCGGTATTGCGGGAAGAAAAGGTTTCACCACGATCTTGATAAAAAAATCTTTAATGAACGCGGAAATCGGTTTTGTCAGAAAAGTCCTTTCTGTCCTTGAAAATTATAACATCAGTCTGGAACATATTCCGACGGGGATAGACACGATGAGTTTGATCATCCCGGATAATGAATTGATCGATGGAATAGAATTCGAACTGATCGAAAAGATTCGAGGGAAAGTGAATCCCGATTATATTTATATTTATAAGGATATATCTCTGTTGGCGATTGTCGGACACGGAATGAACAATCAGACCGGTACTGCTGCAAAAATATTTACCGCCCTTGCCGACGCAAAGATCAATGTTAAAATGATCGATCAGGGCAGTAGTGAATTAAATATAATTGTTGGCGTCAATACCGCCGATCTCGAAAAAGCGATCAATGCGATCTATCATGCGTTCTTTTAGAACAAATAGAAAGGGTAGACCGTTCTTCCTGTCAAAAACTGTCTATTGACACAGGACAATTGCCTGTGTTAAGATATGCGTAAGAGGAAATATGAATAAGAATCTAGACGAATTGTCTCGTCGAGCTTGGGCAGAAGGATTCAGTTCGCTTGACGAGTATTTGGTTTATTGTGAAGTTTACGACATCGTAAAGAAAATGAATGTCGCTCTGGACAGAGCGTTCTTGCCGGATGAATTGTCAAAGTATTGTGATTCGGTAAACGAGGCGTTTTTTCCCAAAAAACAGTAAACGATAGTCTTTTTATAGCAAATGAAAAAATTCGGCAAAGTACTACTAACAATTTTCAAAGTCGTTGTATTATTGTGGATCTTATTCTTGTTGGTCTATTTGACTATAGCCATTTTTAATCCGAACATTGATAATAAATTCAGTACGGCTAAGGGTAATTACGGCAAAAATCCCACTTGGCTTGCCGATTCATTTTCAACGGAAGCCGACGATATTTATATGTTGAGAAATGAGCTCGGCGAAGCGGAAGTAACATATAGATTATACGAGTTAGCTTGCAAAAAAATGATGCTTTCAAAAGCGTATGGGGTGCGTGCCGTATCCGATATAGGAGCAAAAGCGCTTGATTATACGATTCAAGTCGCCAGCAATAGAACGGAACAGTATTATAATCCCGGGACGCCTTCCTTAAATGCCAATCAAAAAATTGAGAGTTCGTATACTAATACTATATATGTAATAGACGTCAATGATGATTTTTTGGCGACTATTCTGAAATCCGCGATTATGTTTGCCGATCGCGGTTATTCCGACGGAGAGAAAAGTTACAAACAGAAAGGTTCTTTGGAAATTATGGAAGACGAGAATGAGAAAATCACTTGGTCGACCAAATACGAAGAAGTAGATACGTCAAAAGACAGAAAATATGAAGATGGGGATATTCGTGACAAGTGTAATTTTATAGTTAACAGAACCACGATCATTCCAGAGTCTGCAAAAATAACGAGAGAATATGACGAAAAGCTAGCCACATATAATTATACCGTCAGTTTTGATTTGGATTGCTCGGGAGAAGGAAAAGACAATGCCGCTTATTACGAAGTTACCGCATTGAAAGACGTGTTGGGTAATAATTTGAAGTCCATAGTCTACAATACTCTACATATTGATTTTAGGATGTCCTCCAACGGATATATGACAAGTTGGGATTCAAAACAGCAATGGAGTATAGAGTATGACGCTTGGCTTTTTCATCTGGCGGGAGAGGCGACTATAGAAAAAGAAGAGATGTTAAGTTATGATCCTGATGAATGTGGGGTCGTCGACTTTACAAAATAGGAGAAAGAATGCGGAACACGGAATCAAGAGAGATGTACTTAGAGACGATCTATACACTTCGAAAGAAAGGAAACAGAGTTCGAGCGATAGACGTCGCCGAACAATTGGGGTTCTCTCGCCCAAGCGTCTCCAACGCACTCAAATTCCTAAAAAAAGAAGGATTGCTCTATTTAGACGAAGCGAATGAGATCGTTTTATCAAAACAAGGAGAAGAACAAGCGGAAAGGGTATACGAACGGCATAAAGTTTTGACCCGGTTTTTAATCAATTTAGGGGCGGATTCCACCATGGCCGAACAAAATGCTTGCAGAATGGAGCATATTATATCCGATGAGTTGTTTGAAATAATCAAGAATAAAATAAAAGAGGAAGAGAATAAATGATAAAGAAGAATATAGTTTTTACGTCGAAGCCCTATCACAGTCTTCGACGTATTTTTTTATAACCGTATCTATATCGCCGTATGCTTCAACGCGAGAAGATTTCAAATACAATCCTTTTTGGCACAGTTCTTTTGCCTTATTCAGACTGTGTGTGACTAGAATAAACGTCGTACCGTTCTTTTGAAGGTCTGATATTTTTTGCGCGCATTTTTTTTGGAATGGAGCGTCGCCGACAGCGAGTATTTCATCAATCAACAATATATCCGGGTTGACGTCAACGGCAATGGAGAATCCCAATCGTGTAAGCATCCCGGAAGAATAATTCTTCAATGGGACGTTGATAAAGTCTCTAAGCTCGGAAAACTCAACGATGGAGTCGTATTTCTTTTCCATCTCTTTATGAGAGAAGCCGAGCATAGCTCCGTTTAAAAAAATGTTTTCTTTACCCGTGGCGTTCATGTCGAACCCGGCTCCGAGTCGAAGGAGGGGAGCCATTGTGCCATAGGTTGCGATAGATCCGCCGGTCGGCTCATATATACCGGAAATCAACTTCAGTAACGTGGATTTTCCCGCGCCGTTTCTGCCAATGAGAGCAAGACTTTCTCCACGCTTGACTTGAAAACTGACGTCTTGCAACGCCCAAAAGTTTTTATAATGCAGTTGGCGTTTGAGCAATTTGACAAAATATTCTTTCAGATTGTCTATCTTTTCGGTAGGCATCTTAAAGCGCATAGATACATTCTGTGCGTCGATTAATATGTTCGGATCGGAAGGATGTTCGAGAGTTTTCATAACAATCTAGATATGCAACATGGATTTTCTCTTCAGGAAATGGAATATCAAACCACCTACTCCACAAAAGATGGCAGCGAATCCAAACAGTATCAGATGATCATACCATCCGGGGATATTGCCGTAAATAACAATGTCACGGAAATAGTTCACAAAATGATACATTGGATTCCAGTGGAGTATCGTGTTCAAAACAGAGTTTGATTGAGATAGTTTTAGAGAGTCTAATGTATAAAAAATAGGAGTAGCGTACATCCATAAAGTCAAAAATACGGAATAAATGTGTTTTATATCCCTGAAATAGACATAGACGACGGATAACACTAAAGAGATACCGGTAGAAAAGAGTATCAATAGCGGGAGGAAGGGGATAAACGTCAACAGCATTGTCCAGTGGAAGGTGACGCCGTAGGGAATACGGATCAGCATAACGACAATCAGAGCTACGAAAGAGAAAAGAAAATTGACTGCCGCGCCAAGGACGTTGCTCAGAGGAAAAACGTAATGGGCAACTCTTGTTTTTGTCAAGAGATCATGATTTCCGACCAAAGAACCGAGCCCGTTAGTCGTGGCAGTACGCATCATTCCGAATACGCATTGTCCGCAAAAAAGATAGACGGGATAGTCGGCGTTCCCCGGGAGCGTTCGGCCAAACAATTCTCCGAAGATGAGCGCCATAACGATCATATTCAGGAGGGGGTTGATGACAGTCCAAAGAATACCGAGGAAAGAATTCCGGTATTGACTTTTGACGTTTCTTTTGACCATAGAGGTGAGGACGACGATAGATTTTTTTAATTCGACCGCACCGGCATTACTTTTTTTTCTCATTCCGTAGGATAACGATAGCAACTATTTCCCGATAAAAAAGTATCGACAAGACGTTGCGTTATTAATCTGCATATTTACTATTATAAAAATAGGACAGCGTTTTGTCAAGCACTCCCCAAAAGGCAAGAAGTCTATTCATTCGGGAGGGTTTTTATAAAAATTCCATATTGCAAAATAGACATGCTTGTGATATACTTTACTTGTCCGCATTGCGGCACAAAATCTTAAAAGGAGTGGTAATTGTTTTGGAAGACAAGGATTTTACTCCGGTAGTTGAGCCGGAAAGTACGGAAATCGCTATTGACGCCGCGATCAATGAAGCGGAGAAAGCTGATTTTCTGAAAGATGAAGTGCCACCTGAAGAACGCGTTCCTCTTAAGGAAAAGCTGGCGTATGCTTGCGGTGCTTTGATGGATGGCGGTGGCGTAGCCTTAATGGGTTGCGTTATGCTCGCTTATATGACGGACGTTTTGGGTATAGCTGCGGCTATAGCTTCAACCGTCATGACCGTTTCAAAGTTTTGGGATGCGATCACGGATCCCGTTATGGGGCACATTACCGATAATACGCGGAGCAGATACGGACGCAGAAAGCCGTACATGTTTATCGGTGGTTTCTTATTGATATTGGCTTTGTTCCTCTTATTTGCACCGATTAAAGAATGGGGAATAACCAGTCAATCCGGTATGATAGCGTGGGTTTTGTTGTTCTATATTTTCTGGAACACTTGCAGTACGTTCACACAAGTGCCGTATACGTCTATGGCAAGCGACATTTCTCCTTCTTTCAGAGAAAGAAACAATGCAAATACCATAAAGCTCGTATTCAGCGCAGCCGCAGCCGGTTTGGCGTATTTGTTGCCGACGTTGCTGTTGGAGCAATATAAGAGCCATGCAATGAACGGTTATGTGTTCTGGATTGTTATGGTTGCGGTGTTCGGGACTTTGTTTGGCGGCGGCTTGATAATAACCGGGTTGTTCACAAAAGAAAGAATTCAGCCGACGACTCCGAAGACGAAGTTCGACATTAAAGAGTTTTTCAAATGCTATATAAAGCCGTTTAAGAACAAGTCTTATCGCTGGCATATCGTTATGTATGTCTCCGCGTTTACTTGTATGGATATGTTGTCGGCGTTAGCCGTGTACTATGCCACGCACGCATGGAAGGGCGTACTACTGTTTGGAATGTCTTTCCGTTCTATGTTTATCATTGCGCCGATTATGGTCGCAGCAGTGTTGGCATTCCCGTTGGTTCGTATCATGATGGATAAAAAGGGAAAAGCTTTTGCTTTCGGTATGGGGCTACCTCTTTATATTATAGGTGGAATCTTATTGGCAGTATGTGATCCGTCATGGTGTCCGCCGATCGTGATTCCTCTCGCAGCATTGATTATGGGATTCGGCTTCGGCGGTGCGCAAATGGTACCATGGATGGTGTTCCCGGATACGCTCGACGTCGTTGAGTTGCGCACGGGAGAAAGACCCACCGGAAACTACAGTGGCATTATGACGTTGGTCAGAAAGGTGAGCGGAGCTCTTGGAGTAGGTATCATCGGCTGGATATTGACCGGGATAGGATATGATCAGTACATTCAAGCCTATAATGGATTGCAGTTTGTTTCCGGCGTAGATTTTGCAGCCATAAAATCGACCGAACTGCAGCAGATGTTTGTGCAATACGCTGACCAAATCAGCGGAGCGGTGAATGCGAAGGGCGAGGTGGTTTGCTCTTTGTCTGCGGCTGAGATTGCGGCGATTAACGTTGATGGCGTGCTGTTAACGATTCGCTTGTTAATGGGTATTTCCATTGCTTTACTGATTGGCATTGCGCTCTTTGCCTCTTTCCGTTATAAGATCACTACGAAGAAACTCATCCGAGTGAAATACTTCCTTGATCATCAACATAACGGTACCGTAGACCAGCTCACCGATGAAGAAAAAGAAGAAATGGAAAAGCTGGCGAAAGAACTCTGCTACTAATAATAAATTACTAACAAAGCCGTCGCTCTCGCGGCGGTTTTTGTTTGTATACCGAAAACCCCGCGATAGTCGTGGGGTTCCGTAGATGGTTAACCGGTGAGGATTGAAATAAGAACTCCGTTTGTGTAAGATAGAAATGCGACCTGCCAGAAGCAAAAATAATACACAAACGGAGG